>JBOHHD010000412.1:0-22332 GCA_050700515.1 Pseudonocardiaceae bacterium | reverse complement strand
CCTCTGGAGAAACACGCCCTCAGCGGCGCTTCCGGTTGATCTTCTTACCCGTTCCCGACCGCGGCTCGATCATGCCCCGATTCGCCGGACCGTCGGCACCCGATCCATTCGATGATTCGTCCCGAGACGATCCGTCCCGAGCGGGACGACGGGAACCATTCGAATCTCCTGACCCGGCACCGGATCCCTTGGTGGGCTCCGAGGGGGAACCGGAGCCGGCGTCGGGCCGCGTGCCGGTGGTGTCCCTCTTGGGACGGATCGGCTTCTGCCCAGGGCGCGGACCGAGCGACTGACGCTGCGCGATCGCGGTCTCCTTCTTCTCCGTCTCCTCAGCATCGATCCGCTTGTACACCAGGTGCTGCTGGGCGAGGGTCCACAGGTTGTTGGACAGCCAATACAGCAGGATCGCTATCGGGAAGAAGGGACCACCGGCCACCACACCGAGCGGGAACAGATACAACATGACCTTGTTCATCATCACGGCCTGCGGATTGGCGGCCTGGGCCTCGGTCTGCCGGGCCACCGAATGCCTGGCCGTCAGGTGGGTCAGGATACCTGCGATGATCGTCAAGGGCACCGCGACGGCGGCGATCTCCCAGCGCGTGACGTCGCCGTAGGTGTTCAGCAGCGTCTGCGCCTCGGTGATGTAGGAGGACAGCGGCACCCCGAAGAAGCGGGCGTCGAGGAACGACTGCACATCGGTCGCGCTGAACACGTAGTTGGCGACCTGACGGTTCTCCTCAGGGGTGAGGCTCGGCCGGTTGAACGATTTGAGCACGTGGAACAGCCCGATGAAGACCGGAATCTGCACGAGCACCGGCAGACAGCCCCCCAGCGGGTTGAACCCGTGCTGGGATTGCAACTTCTGCATCTCCAGGCCCATCTTCTGACGGTCGTCACCGTACTTGGCCTTGAGCTTCTGGATCTCCGGAGCGAACTCCTGCATCTTGCGCATCGAGCGGACCTGGCTGACGAATGGCTTGTACAGCAGCGCCCGCAGCGTGAACACCAAGAACACCACGGCCAGCGCCCAGGCGGCACCGTTGTCCGGACCCAACAGATAGCCGAAAGCCTTGTGCCAGAACCAGAGAATGGCCGACACCGGGTAGTAGATGAAGTTCAGCAAGACGACTCACTCTCGGCGGGGGTGACGGTTCGAGAATCAGCGGCGGTTCGCGAAGCACCGCAGGGTGTTCTCGGCTCAGGTACCAGGTCTACCCCTCCAGGGTGCCAGGGCGCGCACCGAAGCAGCCGGCGAACCGTCAACCACATCCCGCGCAGCACTCCGTGGACGGTCAGCGCCTCGACCGCATACGCGCTGCAGCTCGGATAGAATCGGCAGGTAGGGGGCAGCGCGGGGGAGATCCACCGGCTATAGAACTTCAGCGGCGCCACGAGCACGCGAACCGCCGCCGGTGGATGTGCGGGGGGATGTCGCGGCAAGCGGGTCACGCCAGCCGCCGCAGCGCAATATCGAGGTCAGCGCCCAACGCAGCGCTGTTGGCACCGGCCGCGGCGGGCTGCGCACGAACCACCACCACCGCATCGCCGGGCAGCACCCCCAACCGAGAGCGCATCAGGTGACGCAACTGGCGCTGCACGCGATGCCGGATCACCGCGCCACCGACGGAACGGCCGACCACGAATCCCACCCGGGGCACCACCGGGGAAACCGGCCCTCGAGCAGCCAGCGTCGGGGGGGACGGGGAGCGGGCCAGATGAACGACGAGTGTGCGCCGCGCCGCACGCCGACCCTGCCGTACCGCCGTCGCGAAGTCTTCGCGGCGGGTCAGCCGGTTGGGCGCGGGCAGCACGACACAGATCCGCAGCGAGACGGTCAGGCCGACAGCTGACTGCGACCCCGGCGACGACGCGCCGCAATGATCAGTCGCCCGGCGCGGGTCCGCATCCGTAGCCGGAATCCGTGAGTCCTGGCACGGCGGCGGTTGTTGGGCTGGAAGGTGCGCTTACCTTTGGTCACGGCTGTCGTTCTCCCGGTACGTTCTTCGCCGGCGCAGCCGGCATCAGACCCTTGTCCGCAGCCGTCGGGACTGCGCAGTCCCCGCACCACACCGGCACCACGATCGCGAGGGTCGGTGACCGTATCCGCCCAACAGGCGAGAGCACGCAAGATTGCCCGCCGGTGGGCGGGAGACTATGCGAGGGTAGGGGTCAGAGCCTGGTGCCGTCAAAACCGACTTCGCCGAAGTACCCCGGCCGACCACCATGACGTGCCATGATTGCGCCACGCCGCCGGTCCGTCGGTGCTTGCTTTCCTCAGCTTCTTGTGGCAATGCCTCAGGCTTGTTAGCGTGCCCCCCTCGCGGTTACGGAAATCAGGGGAGGGGGACGGCTCCGCCGGCAGGTACGTCGGGAGCCCGGGGGAGTACGCCGGTCCAGCGTACTGTCATGCACAGCTGTGGATAACTCTGTGGACGCCCAGCGACCGCAGTATCCACCAACCGGCCGACGGGAGTCAGTAGCGGTGTCGGAGCGGCAAACTGACCTCGGTCAGGTGTGGAGCATGGTGGTCCGGGAACTTTCCGCCGGCACGTTATCGCCTCAGCAGCGCGCCTGGATGCGGGTGACCCGGCCCATCGGTCTGCTCGACGGTACCGCCCTGCTCGCTGCGCCCAGTGACTTCGCCAAGGACGCCATCGAGCGGGTACTTCGCGAGCCGATCAGTGCTGCGCTGTCCCGGCACCTGGGTAGACAGGTCTCTCTCGCGGTCAAGGTCGATCACCCCCTGCCGGTACCGCCCGAACTGCCGCCGCCGTTCGCTCCGCACCCCAGCGGTGCCGGCATCGCCGCCGTGCGCCGGTCCGGCTACGGGGACACAGGCGGCTCCGCGCAGGACGGGGACGCTCCCAGCGAGAGCACCGAGGACGGCGAGCAAACCGAGGAAGAAGCCGCACTGGCCACCGTGCACGAAATCTGGCCGACCTTCGCCGGTCCCAACGCACCGGCGCCGGCCCGGCGGCCGAGCTCCCAGACCAAGCTCAACGAGAAGTACACCTTCGACACCTTCGTCATCGGCGCTTCCAACCGGTTCTCCCACGCCGCTGCGGTTGCGGTGTCCGAGGCGCCCGCCCGGGCGTACAACCCGCTGTTCGTCTGGGGGGAGTCCGGGTTGGGCAAGACGCATCTGCTGCACGCTGTCGGGCATTACGCGCAACGGCTGTTTCCTGGCGTGCGGGTGCGCTACGTCTCCACCGAAGAGTTCACCAACGACTTCATCAACTCGCTGCGCGACGACCGCAAGGTGGCCTTCCAGCGCCGCTACCGCGACGTCGACGTGCTGCTGGTGGACGACATCCAGTTCCTGGAGGGCAAGGAAGGCACCCAGGAAGAGTTCTTCCATACCTTCAACACCCTGCACAACGCGAACAAGCAGATCGTGATCTCCTCCGACCGGCCACCCAAGGGACTGGGCACGCTGGAGGACCGGTTGCGCACCCGCTTCGAGTGGGGGCTGATCACCGACATTCAGCCCCCCGAGCTGGAGACCAGGATCGCCATCCTGCGCAAGAAGGCCGCCGGTGATCGCCTGGCCGCGCCCGACGACGTGCTGGAGTTCATCGCGGCCCGGATCGAGCGCAACATCCGGGAGCTGGAGGGGGCGCTGATCCGCGTCACCGCGTTCGCCTCGCTGAACCGCCAGCAGGTGGACACCCAGCTCGCCGAGATCGTGTTGCGGGACCTGATCCCCGACGCCCAGGCCCACGACATCGGTGCTCCCACGATCATGGCGGTGACCGCAGAGTTCTTCGGGGTGACCATCGAAGACCTGTGCGGCCCCGGCAAGACCAAGCAGCTCGCCCAGGCTCGGCAGATCTCGATGTACCTCTGTCGAGAGCTGACCGATCTGTCCCTGCCCAAGATCGGACAGACCTTCGGCGGTCGTGATCACACCACCGTCATGCACGCGGAACGCAAGATCCGCAAGGAGATGGCCGAGCGTCGCCGCACTTATGACCAAGTGCAGGAGCTCACCTCCCGCATCAAGCAGCGCGCCCGCAGCTGATCCACACTGACCATGCCCGATCAGGCCTCATCCCCAACGATCCACCCACAGTTGGGGATAACCCTGTGGATAACTGGTGACAGTTGTGGGCCCCGGCGGTTACCGCGTGCGGGCCCACAGACGGACGCCGCAGTCCACGGGGTGCGTTGGGGGCCCGTCCACAACGCACCGCACCACGGGAGCTGCGCCGATGTCAGGAGTCCACAGGGCCCACAGCCCTTACTACTGTCACTGGTTTTCTCTCTTCAAAGGCAAACTTCATGTATCAGCTCAGTGGACAACTCGGGTCCAGCCGGACCCGGTGCACCCCACCACGGAGAACAGGAATTACGGTGAACTCGCTCCCGTCACCGGGAGGGACCGCTGGGAGGGACGGCAGCCGTGCAGCTTGGACTCGTAGGACTCGGCAAGATGGGCGCGAACATGCGGGACCGGCTGCGCGCCGCGGGCATCGAGGTGCTCGGCTTCGCGCGCAGCCCCCAGGGACGTGATGTGGCCTCGTTGGCCGAGTTGGTCGATCGGTTATCCACGCCCCGCGCAGTGTGGATCATGGTGCCGGCCGGGGACGCGACCCGACAGACCGTGACGCAGCTCTCGGAGTTGTTGGCCGAAGGCGACATCGTGGTCGAAGGGGGCAATTCCCGCTACACCGAGGACCGGATAAACGCCGAGCTGCTCGCCGGCCGTGGGATCGGATATCTGGACTGCGGTGTCTCCGGCGGGGTGTGGGGCCGTGAGAACGGCTACGGCCTGATGGTCGGCGGCGCCGCCGAGCACGTCGAACGGCTGATGCCGGTGTTCGACGCGCTGCGTCCCGCAGGGCCACGGGACGAGGGTTTCGTGCACGCGGGGACGGTCGGCGCGGGGCACTTCGCGAAGATGGTGCACAACGGCATCGAGTACGGCCTGATGCAGGCTTATGCCGAGGGTTTCGAGCTGCTCGAAGCCGCCGAGGTGGTCACCGACGTGCCCGCGGTGCTCAAGGCCTGGCGGCGCGGCACGGTGGTCCGTTCCTGGCTGCTGGACCTGTTGGTGCGTGCGCTGGAGGCCGACCCGAAGCTGGCGGAACTGCGTGGCTGGGTACAGGACTCCGGCGAGGGGCGCTGGACGGTCGAGGAAGCGATCAATCACGCGGTGCCCGCGCCGGTGATCTCCGCGGCGCTGTTCGCCCGATTCGCCTCCCGCCAGCCCGATTCCCCGGCGATGCGCGCGGTCGCGGCCCTGCGCCAGCAGTTCGGTGGGCACGCCGTGGAGGCGGCCAGTCCCCCACCTGACACTCTCCCCTAGCGCCGATGCATGTCCGCCGGCTCGCGGTCGTCGACTTCCGCTCCTGGGAGCAGGCCGAGCTCGACCTCACCCCCGGCGTCACAGTTCTGATCGGTGCCAACGGCCAGGGCAAGACCAACCTGATCGAGGCGCTGAGCTATGTCTCGACGCTGAGCTCACACCGGGTGGCCAACGACGCGCCACTGGTGCGTCGAGGGACCGAACGGGCCATCGTGCGCACCGCCGTGGTACACACCGGCCGGGAACTGACCGTCGAGCTGGAGATCTCCCTCGGGCGGGCCAACCGGGCCAGGATCAACGGCGCCGCGCTACCCCGGCCCCGGGAGGTGCTCGGTGTGTTGCGCAGCGTGCTGTTCGCCCCCGAAGATCTGACGCTGGTCCGCGGCGATCCCGAACAACGCCGCCGGTTCCTTGATGATCTCGTCGTCTCCCGTGCTCCCCGGCTGGCCGGGGTGCGCGCCGACTACGACAAGGTGCTACGCCAGCGTGTTGCGCTCCTCAAATCCGCCGGCGCGGCGCGGCGCGGTCCGGCCGTGGGCGACCTGCGCACTCTGGACGTCTGGGACGGCCACCTCGCCCGGCACGGCGCCGAGTTGCTCGGCGCCCGGATCGACCTGGTCACCGAATTGACTCCGCACCTGGCCGCGGCATACCGGGGGATAGCACCGCACTCCGCGCCGATCCAGCTCGTTTACCGCAGTAGCCTCGGTACAGCGCTGCCTGACACTGTGCCCGGTAAGGCTGATGTCGACCTGCTGGAGGTGGCGATGCTGGCCGAGCTGGCCCGGGTGCGCCAGGCCGAGGTGGATCGCGGCGTGTGCCTGGTCGGGCCGCACCGCGATGACCTCGAGCTCAGCCTGGACGGGATGCCCGCGAGGGGCTACGCCAGCCACGGCGAGGCGTGGTCGTTGGCGCTGGCGCTGCGGCTGGGGAGCTACGAGCTGCTGCGAAGCGGTGGTGCCGAGCCCGTGCTGCTGCTCGATGACGTGTTCGCCGAGCTGGATGGGCATCGCCGGGCCTGCCTGGCCGAGGTGGCGCGGGCCGCCGAGCAGGTGGTGGTCACCGCGGCGGTCGCCGCCGACGTGCCAGAAGAGCTCGAAGGCGCGCGGTTCGACGTGCACGAAGGGCAGGTACGCCGTGTCCGATAGCAACCCAGTGCCCGACAGCAACGTAACCCCAGCTGGGGATAAACCTGTGGATGGTGTGGACAAGTCGATAACCGGTAGGGGAGTGACCCCCACTCGAACGGAGGCGGTGAACTCCCAGCTCACCCGTCCAGCTGATCCGGCGACGCAGCGTACCCCCCAGGCGGGGGGGTCACTCAGCCGGATCAGTGACCCGCCCCGGAGCGTGCACCGCGGCGCCGATATCGCCCGCGCCGCCCTGGATGCCGCTCGGGCCGCCGCCCGGAGCAACGCAAGAAGCGCATCCGGGCGGCGTTCCGGTGTTCAGGCACCCGGGTCACGGCGCCGCCGCGGCTGGTCCGGGCCCCGGCCCGACGACCGCGATCCCCAGGCCTTCGGGCGGCTGGCCGCTCGGCTGGTCGCCGACCGTGGCTGGGCGGAGCGGGTGTCGGGCGGGCTGGTGTTCGGCCGGTGGGCCCGGCTGGTCGGCGACGAGGTCGCCGAGCACGCGCGGCCGGTGTCGTTGCGGGAGGGCGAGTTGACCGTGCAGGCCAGCTCGACGGCCTGGGCCACTCAGCTGCGGTTGCTGCAGCGCCAGCTGATAGTCCGCATCACCGTCGGTGTCGGCCCCGGCGTGGTGACCCGCTTACGGGTACAAGGCCCGGCCACCCCTACCTGGGTGCACGGCCCCCGCCACATCCGCGGCCGAGGCCCCCGCGACACCTACGGCTGACGTTCCCCTGCCCGCGTGTCCGTCGCTCATGCACGCTGTGTCCGTCGTTCAGGTACACCACCCCATCGAAATAGGCGCTCAGCGCGCGATAGGCGTCACAGTGTGATTTCCCGGCGGTCCGGACCTGTGCCGATTCGAACGAGTCGCTCTGTGAGAGGGTCAGGGGGGTCCTTGGCCCTCCTGCGCCCGGTGGGTCCAGTAGAATGAAGCTAGACCCCGAACCCAGCCGGGCGAGCGAGCCGGGGGGTCGGGCTTCATCACCGGTCGCATCCACCTCCAGCGGCCGGGCCAGCGCTTCGCACCCCGAGGAGATATCGAGGACCGTGGCCGCCAAAAAGAATGACTACAGCGCGTCTTCCATCACTGTCCTCGAAGGGCTCGACGCTGTCCGCAAGCGGCCCGGCATGTACATCGGCTCCACTGGTGAGCGTGGCCTGCATCACCTGGTCTGGGAGGTGGTGGACAACGCCGTCGATGAGGCGATGGCCGGCCACGCCACCAAAGTCGAGGTGACCCTGCTCGCCGACGGTGGGGTGCGGGTGGTCGACGATGGCCGGGGTATCCCGGTCGATATGCACCCGGTGGAACGCCGGCCCGCCATCGAGGTGGTGCTCACCACGCTGCACTCCGGCGGCAAGTTCGACGGCAAGTCCTACGCGGTCTCCGGCGGTCTGCACGGCGTCGGGGTGAGCGTGGTCAACGCGCTGGCCCGGGCGCTGGAGGTGGAGATCCACCGTGACGGGTTCGTGTGGCGTCAGCGCTATGAGGAGTCCAAGCCGGTACATCCGGTGCGCAAGGGCGAGCCGACCCGTCGGACCGGCACGACGGTGACCTACTGGGCCGATGAGCAGATCTTCGAGACCACCGTCTACAACGCTGAGACGGTCGCGCGTCGGTTGCAGGAGATGGCCTTCCTCAACAAGGGCCTGACCATCGTGCTGCGCGATCAGCGGGTCAACGGCAGCAATGAGACCGAGGACGCCGAGGGCCACACCGCGCAGGTCAAGGAACGCATCTTCCGCTACCCCGGGGGCCTGGAGGATTTCGTCAAGCACATCAACAACTCCAAGGAGCCCATTCATCGCAAGGTGATCGGGTTCGAGGCCACCGGCGATGGCTTGGAGGTCGAGGTCGCGATGCAGTGGAACGCGGGCTACACCGAGTCCGTCTACACGTTCGCGAACACGATCAACACCCACGAGGGCGGCACCCACGAAGAGGGCTTCCGCTCCGCGCTGACCACGGTGATCAACCGCTATGCGCGGGAGAAGAAGCTGCTCAAGGAGAAGGACGCCGCGCTCACCGGCGATGACGTGCGCGAGGGCCTGGCCGCGATCGTGTCCATCAAGCTCAAGGAGCCGCAGTTCGAGGGGCAGACCAAGACCAAGCTGGGCAACACCGAGGCCAAGTCGTTCGTGCTGCGCACCTGCAACGAGTGGCTGATCGACTGGCTGGAGCGTAACCCTGCCGAGGCCAAGACGATCATCAACAAGGCGGTCTCCTCCTCGCAGGCCCGGCTGGCCGCGCGGCGGGCCCGCGAGCTGGTGCGCCGCAAGTCCGCGGGTGACCTGGGCGGGCTGCCGGGCAAGCTGTCGGACTGCCGCTCCACCGACCCGGCCCGTTCCGAGCTGTTCATCGTCGAGGGTGACTCCGCGGGAGGCTCGGCGAAGTCCGGCCGCGACTCGCTCTACCAGGCGATCCTGCCGATCCGTGGGAAGATCATCAACGTGGAGAAGGCCCGCCTGGACCGGGTGCTGAAGAACACCGAGGTGCAGGCCCTGATCACCGCACTGGGCACCGGGATCCACGACGAGTTCGATCTCGCCAAGCTGCGTTACCACAAGATCGTGCTGATGGCCGACGCCGATGTGGACGGTCAGCACATTCGCACCCTGCTGCTCACCCTGCTGTTCCGGTTCATGCGCCCGCTCGTCGAGCATGGCCATGTCTTCCTCGCCCAGCCGCCGCTCTACAAGATCAAGTGGCCACGCGCTGAGGCCGAGTACGTCTACTCCGACCGCGAGCGGGACGCGGTCATCGAGGCCGGGCTGACCGCGGGCCGCAAGCTGCCCAAGGAAGACGCGATCCAGCGCTATAAGGGTCTCGGCGAGATGAGCGCCAAGGAACTGTGGGAGACCACCATGGACCCCGATGTCCGGGTTCTGCTCCGGGTGACCCTGGACGACGCTGCGACGGCGGACGAGCTCTTCAGCGTCCTCATGGGCGAGGACGTCGAATCCCGCCGCTCCTTCATCACCCGCAATGCCAAGGATGTGCGCTTCCTGGACGTCTGATGGCAGCGTCCCCTGCGGTCCGACTGGTCACAGGACGGTGTCGGTGCGGTGGTCCACAGCCGCCTGGCTGTTCTCGCGTCTGGGCAACGACACCGAGGACGTGTTCTCTCACGAGGAGCGCCGGTGCCCTCCGGAGTAGTCGCCCGGGACGTTGGGGTGTAATAAGCCGGGACGTGTCCGGTCGCTGGGGTGTGGTCCCGCCCCCGGGCAGCCATGTCGTGGTCCGACCGGGGCGGTGTGGCCGGTGGATCGACGGGACGGGGCCGGTCGTCGGTTCTGACCAGCGGTACTTCCCCACCCTGCGGCGGTGCACGTCGTGTTTCCCACCGGGATACGGAGGCCGCCCGTCGCCTGCTCCGCCACGGCGATGCCCTCTACCGCGCCACGCACGAGGACGGCGTCCGGATCATCCTGCGCACCGCCTCCCACCCACATCATGACCATCCTGGGGCTGGCCATCATCGCCGTGGTGGTCCTAGCCGGTGCGGCCACGCCCGACTGATCTAGACACCTGAGCCTGGCGTTGGTCTCGGAATGTTGAAGGCTCTGTGCAGCAGACCATTGGTCTCGGCTCCCTCCGCGATGACCGAGTGCACGATCCCCTTGCGCACCAGATCCCACACGCGACGGTCTTCCTGAAGGTCGTGATTGCTGATCCGGATTCTTCGTCCACCCTGATCAACGAGGCAAAGATGAATGGAGTTGATGCGGGAGTGGGCGGTCACCCTGGTCAACTCATAGGTGCGCACCCACTTACCACCTTGCCGCTGCAACCAGTCCGACCCAGCTGAGACCCGAGTGCGCCGTTGCAAACCATAGAATGCCGCTGCTACGACGAAGAGGACAAGCCACGGTTGCCAATACCTCATCCATTCGGTGCTGAATCCCTGCAGCAGGGTTACCCCGATCGTCATTGAGACAAGGATTCCGGCGGTCCCGGTCACAGCACCTCGATGGCTGGAGGTGAACCAGGCCAGTGGCGGTCCTTGTCCCACCGGTGGAGCAGGAGCGGCTTCCCCATCACGCTCGCTTTTCCTGTTTTCTTCGCCTGTGATATCCCGCCCGGGGAGGACGGGGTACTGGATTGGCGGGTCCGGTTGCGGCTCGGCGTCGTCCGGTCCGTAATAAGGATCCGTGCTCATGGCAGTTCCCGTGGAGCACGGCAGACCGGCTTGGTTTCGCTGGAGACGGTCATTGGTCTCCCATCGCTGTGCCGACGCCCTCGGAAGCTGTGATACTTCCGATGACGCCACCGACCACTCCGCCGATGACGGTGCCGGCGCCGGGGAAGATGGCCGAGCCTATTGCGGCGCCGGCCATGCCACCGACCACGCCGCCGCCCAAGCCGGCTCCGGTCTCCGCTGCCGCCTGGCCCACCGGTTTGCCCATGGCCGCATCAGCGGTTCCTGAGGCGACGACGACCGCCGTTCCCACAAAAGGAACGCCGCGTGCCACGCTTCTTCCGAGCCCTACCCAGCCTCCGCCGTCCCTGATGTACTGGCCGGGACTGTTCGCGACGGCTTGCCTGATGCCTTCGGGGATGTAACGGATGGGGCGTTCCAACCGCTTAGCATCAGCGCGGGTACGAGCCTCACCGTCGGCCGCGACCTTGGCGGTGTGGGCGGCTGCGGCACGGGTCGAGATCGGACCATTCGGATTGGCGGCCAGTGCCTGCATCCGCGCGCCGTGGTCCTTGAGCTTGCCGGCTGTCCTGAGCAGCTCGCTGGAGGCGATCTGCAAACCGGCGATGGCACCCAGCGCAGCGCTGACCACGCCTATACCGATGGATTTCAGAGTCTGCGCTTCAGTGCCGCCTTGGTCCATGGCCGCATCCAGCGCATCGTGGGCAACGGCTTCCCGCAACCGCGATTCAGCAACAGTGGCACTGGCCTCGGTGAACGCATCGACCTTCGCGGTGTATGTGGCAACAGCCACCTCGTGCGCTCGTACGGCATCAGCGTGCCCGGCTTCGATTTCCGGGGTCATCGGCCCGATCGGGTGGACCGGTGCCACATCAGGACCGGGGCCAGGGGGCAGAATTGCGATCGGGGTGACGATCAGCCGGGCTGCCGCGGCCACCTCACGGGCTTGGGCGAGTCGGGTGCGAACGGTGTCGATCTCGTCGGCGAAAATTTCCAATGCTTGCCGGACCCGGTTGGTGATAGCGGCGAGTTCATCGGCATCTTTGGTCATCGGGCTCAGCGAATCACGGAAAGCCTCAGCGGCTGCGCCCTGCCAGCAGGACTCCGAGGCTGAACGTGCACCGTGGATCGCATTGCTGGCATCATCCACACCCGGCGAGAGCCTGCCCAGCCAGGCAGCAGTGGCGCGGCACGATGCCGGATCAGACCTGATCTCAGTATTCAGCTCACCAGCCATGAATTCAGCCACCACCAGCACGACGGAACTCGGCTCCGGCCAGGTTGTCGATATCTCCATAGCTACCGTTACTGACCTGGACCTTGCTCACGGTGTCCTCGACACGAGCCATGAGACCTGCCGTGAGCTTCGCGATCAAGGCCAGCGTGACACCGACCTTGGCGCTGGACGAGCCGGCGTCGGCACCGGGAGCCACCGACCTCGCCGCATCACCCAAGGTCGATAAGCCTTGGTGTAATCGGCCCGCCAGCGCGCGTACCCCATCAGGGTCCACCGTGAACCTGTCACCCGCCATGATCAGTACCTCTTCCTGCCGTTCGACGTAATCGCCCTGGCAGGGGTGTATCCAGCGCGATCGTGTGCGCACCCGCCTGTTGACGGGCTTCGTCAAGCAGCCCAGCCGGAATCGATACCCACGGCTGGTAAGGCCCACATCCCCAGCAGAGGAGATCGCGGGATGAATACGCCATCAGCGCGAGCCGATCGCCGGGCATCGGCTGCAACTCCAGCTTTGCCTGGGCATCCCCGGGACGAAACGGACGAGACGGCACGAATACCAACGACCAGTCCGCCGATTCAGGGTCGTGCCAGGTCCGCTCCCCATCCCCCGAGCCGACCGTGCACTGCCGCAGGTCCTCCGGCACGTCGACATCCAGCACCACAACGTCAAATCCACCGCCACGCTGCAACTCGGGAAGCTGGTCCGCGCCGAACGCAATCCACGGTTGGCACATGCCGCAGCAAGCGATCAATCGCTCCATCGAGGAATACACGGCCATCGCGAGACGCCCATCAGTCAGCTCACGGACCTCGAGGATGGCTCCACTCGACGCAGTACCCGGCCGGGCAGGCACGAATACTTCGGCAGGCAGATGGTAGGACTCGTCCGGATCCAGCACAGCTGGACGACGAACACCCTTCCCACCCGCACCCATCAACGTCGCCCCCGCCACGTATTTGACGTTTCTAACGCCCAAATATAGATAAGGGGATACGGTGCGTCAACAGTTTGTTACGTTGGGTCAAAACAACATCAACTATCTCTACCGGGTCGGCGCCAACTCATCACGAACCTGAGTCATCCGGAGAGAGCCGGCTGAGAGGAGCGCCGGGAAGGTGAGGCGGGAGCACCGAGGACGAGCGGATCCTTCGTCGCTATGGTCGTGACAGCAGGCGGAGGGCCACACCATGGTTGACATCGGCATTGTCGGCGCGGGGATCTCGGGGTTGCACCTTGCGCTGCGCCTGCAACAGCTCGGTGTGGGCACGACCCTCTACGCCGAACAAGGACCCGACCAGCTAAGGGTGAGCAGGCCGCCGAACCTGGTCGGCCGGTTCGAACAGACCCGCGCGCGGGAGCGTGCGCTGGGCGTGAGCCGTTGGGACCTGCCCGGCTCCGGTCTGTTCTGCATCCACTTCACCGTGCAGGCCGATCCGGGTCTGTCCTTTTGCGGGTTACTGTCGCGGCCGTTCAGCGCCGTCGACTTCCGTATCTACCTGCCCCACCTGTTGGAGGATTACGAGTGCCGCGGCGGCCGGGTCGTCCTGGGTTCGGTTGACTCGCGAGGCGTGGCGTGCCTCGCGGAGAGGCATGATCTGATGGTGGTCACCGCGGGCGGGCGGTCGATGGCGGGCCTGTTCGAGCGCGACCCGGAACGCTCACCGTATACGGCGCCTCAACGACAGGTATGCGGCGGGATGTTTCTCGGCATGGCCTATACCGAGCCGTTGGGGCTGGCCTACCATGTGATCCCCGGGGTGGGAGAGATCTTCAATTTTCCGTTCTACTCTTTCGGGGGCCGGATCACCGGCATGACGTTCGAGTCCGTGCCCGGTGGCCCGCTGGAGGTCCTGACCCAGCTGCCCTACGACGCGGGCTCGGACGAATTCGAGCGCACTGTCCTGGACCTGCTCGCCCGTTATGCGCCGAGCAGTCGCGAACGTATCGACGAGCGCTTGTTCACCCTGACCCGGCCGATTGACTGGATGCGAGGCACGATCACTCCGGTCGTGCGGCGTGGCTGGGCTGCGCTGGGCGAGGACCGGTACGCGGTCGCCATCGGCGACGCGTGGGTGCTGAACGACCCGGTCGCCGGTCAAGGCGCCAACCTGGGGTCGAGTTGCGCGTTCGTCCTTGCCGAGGCGATCGTGAACGCCGCGCGTTTCGACGAGGGTTTCTGCCACGCGGTGGTGGAGCGAATGTGGGACATCGCCCGTCCCGTGACCGAATGGTCGAATGCGTTTCTGCAACCCCCACCTCCGCATGCGATGCGCCTGTTGGCAGCCGCGGCCACTGACCAGCGCGTCGCCGACAAGCTGATCGACAACTGGAATGACCCCACTGCGGCGTGGGCGGCCTTCGCCTCACCTGCAGGCGCGGCGGCTTTCCTTCGCTGCCTGGGAACGCCGGGATCGGCGTGAACACCGGGCCTGCCACACGACGAATACGTCATCTCACGGAGAGCCTGCGGGCGGCCATCATGTCCGAAGTCGATTTGAGCCGATAGCGAGCCCACTGCCGCAACATTGTCGCAAGCCTTGCTTTTAACAGGCCTTGGCGGCTCCGATACTCCCCGATACCCGCCATATTGACAGCGAAAGCGGTCAGCGCAAAATCGGTCGCTTCATTCCATGCGGGTATTTTTTGCGCCCATTCCTCTGCTTGTTGCGCACTATGACCCCATGCCATCAAGCGGGGCACCATGTACGCAATGTCCACCCAAGCGGCACCGCGACTGGCACATGCCCAGTCGATGAAATAAATATCACCGCTGACCAGAATGTTACCAGGGTTCAGGTCTGCGTGGAGCAGTGTGTCACCACTCACCATGTCAGGTGCGTTCGACTCCCACGCGACAAGTTTTTTGAGATTCTGCCGTGCCCATGGGTCGAGATCAGCACAGCTGACGCTGCCCTCCGAAAATCTACGCCATGCGTGAAATTTCTTTATTTTCGGTCCGAGAGGATCGGCGGCGGCGTTGGGTATGTCCTTCAGCTCCCCGCTCTTCGTGGAGATTTTTTCAGCTATCCGTGGAAGGTCGGAAGAGTGGGGTGAGAAATCGGCGTGCTGTCCTTCGACGTGCCGAAATACCAGCATGAGCCAGCCACCCGCGTCGATCGTCGACACCAGTGGCGGAGCGATCGAATCCGGTAGATATCGATTGACCTGTGATTCGCTGTGATGAATCCGGGTGTTCGGATGGTCCGTCGGGATACCCTTGCAGAAGAATTTCTGGTCGCGAGTGCGCAATATCGCGGCGAACCGGGAGTTGATTCCCACTGAAGGTGATTCGACTGCGATGACTTCTCCGCACCGCTGCTGTACTGCCCGGCGGACGACTGGAGGGAGCTGCTCCCAACGCCGGTGAACTCGATTGGCCATGCTTTTCGGCTTTTCCTGCGCTCGCGGTTGATTACACCTCGGAAATGTGGGAAGAACTCGGCGGGGGGCCAGCGCCACACCCGACATTGCTACAGTTACGACACTCCGCTGGGTCTGCCACCGACCACAGATCGGTATCGACCACGAGGCCTGCTGCTTGGATCGCCTCGACGCTACGCGCCAGAGCTTGTTCTGCCGGTTCAACCGATGCGGTTTTCTCGTCGTCCGGTACATGGTGAATAAAGTATCCAGCGATCTCGTCGCAGAACGCGGCATATTCTCGTGTGTACAGGATGAACGTGTGCCAACCGATGTCGATCAGCTTACTTGGTGACAAAGGCTTATCCTGGCTGCCCGCACACGCCAACAAGAAGGCCAACGCCTGATCCATGATCCGCTCGGCCAGCTGCCGTTCGATCTGCTCGTCAGCGACGATGCGGGCAACCATGCGCTCGAACAGATCCTTCGAGACAAGTGCGCGCCCGGACAGCCGATTCGTAATCAGAGAGGTCATGAGTACTCCTCAAACAGCTCACGGTCGGGTGGCCGCCCTTGCGGGTGGGTAACTGACTGTGATGGACCGGTGACAAGAAAGTGACGCCATTTGTACACGAGTGGGGTATCACTGTCCATCGCCGTCCGCTGTAACCGTCGTTTTCGCCCAGTAACAACCCGGTCGAGGCTGTGGCGTTACCCCTCCGGTATGCCCGGCCCACCACCGATCCTGGGGGTGAGAGGCTGAGAACCGGCACTCAGCCTCCTGGCTCCTGATGGCAGCGGTGCGCAGCGCTGGCTGCGTCCGGACCGGATCTGTCCGACCCCACCGGTAGACTGAACGGGTTGACAAGCAGCGCCTCGCTATCGCCGGATCCGGTCCCTGAGCCGCGGGTTGCGCAATGCCAGTCTGGGAAGGACCGTAGTGACCGAGACCACCCTGTCGCCGGACGGAGACCGCGTCGAGCCGGTCGACATCCAGCAGGAGATGCAGCGCTCCTACATCGACTACGCGATGAGCGTGATCGTCGGACGTGCGCTGCCCGACGCCCGTGACGGACTCAAGCCGGTGCACCGTCGCGTGCTGTACTCGATGTACGACTCGGGGTTCCGCCCCGATCGGGGTTTCGTCAAGTGCGCTCGCGTCGTCGGTGACGTGATGGGCAACTACCACCCGCATGGTGATACCGCCATCTACGACACCCTGGTGCGGATGGCTCAGCCCTGGGCGATGCGTTACCCCCTGGTCGACCCGCAGGGAAACTTCGGCTCTCCGGGCAACGATCCCCAAGCCGCCATGAGATACACCGAGTGCCGTCTCACCCCGCTGGCGATGGACATGCTGCGGGATATCGACAAGGACACCGTCGATTTTGAGCCGAACTACGACGGCCGTACTCAGCAACCCGTGGTGCTGCCGGCCCGCATCCCTAACTTGCTGGTCAACGGCAGTTCCGGGATCGCGGTGGGGATGGCGACCAACATTCCGCCGCACAATCTGCGCGAGGTCGCCTCCGGTGTCGTGTACCTGCTGGAGAACCCCGATGTCGACGACGAGGCCTTACTCGAGGCGCTGCTGGAACGGATCAAGGGTCCTGATTTCCCGACCCGCGGCTTGATCGTCGGCACCGACGGTATCTCCGATGCCTACCGCACGGGGCGGGGTTCGGTCCGGATGCGCGGTGTGGTGGAGGCGGAGGAGGACGCCAAGGGCCGTACCACTCTGGTGATCACCGAGCTGCCCTACCAGGTCAATCCGGACAATCTCGTCGAGTCCATCGCCAGCCTGTCCCGGGACGCCAAGCTCACCGGTATCGCGGAGATCAACGACGAGTCCAGCGACCGGATCGGCATGCGCATCGTGATCACGCTGAAGCGGGATGCGGTCGCCAAGGTGGTGCTCAACAACCTCTACAAGCACACCCAGCTCCAGCACACCTTCGGGGTCAACATGCTGGCGATCGTCGAGGGTGTGCCGCGCACGCTGCGCATCGACCAGGTGATCCGCCACTACGTGCGCCATCAACTCGACGTCATCGTGCGGCGCACCCGCTACCTGCTGCGCAAGGCCGAGGAGCGGGCACACCTGTTGCGCGGCCTGGTCAAGGCGCTGGACATGCTCGATGAGGTGATCGCGCTGATCCGGCGTTCGCCCACGGTGGACGATGCGCGCACCGGGTTGATGGAGCTGCTGGACGTCGACGAGATCCAGGCGAACTACATCCTGGAGACCAAGCTGCGGCGTCTCGCCGCGATGGAGCGGCAGAAGGTGATCGAGGATCTCGCCGAGCTGGAGCGCGAGATCGCCGAGTACCTCGACATCCTGGACAAGCCGCACCGGCAGCGTCAGATCGTCCGTGACGAGCTGATGGAGATCGTCGAGAAACATGGCGACGAGCGCCGCACCAAGATCACCGGTTATGACGGCGACGTGTCGACCGAGGACCTCATCGCCGTTGAGGACGTCGTCGTCACCATCACCCGGACCGGCTATGCCAAGCGCACCCGCACCGATCTCTACCGGGCACAGAAGCGGGGCGGCAAGGGTGTGATGGGCGCGGGGCTGAAGACCGATGACATCGTCGCGCACTTCTTTGTCTGCTCCACGCATGACTGGATCTTGTTCTTCACCAACAAGGGCCGGGTGTACCGGGCCAAGGCATATGAACTGCCCGAGGCCAACCGCAACGCCCGCGGCCAGCACGTGGCGAACCTGCTCGCGTTCCAGCCCGACGAGCAGATCGCTCAGGTCATCCAGATCAAGGACTACACGGCGTCGCCCTACCTGGTGCTGGCCACGCGCGACGGCTTGGTGAAGAAGAGCAAGCTCACCGACTTCGACTCCAACCGGGTGGGCGGGCTGATCGGGGTCAACCTGCGTGACGAGGACGAGTTGGTCGGCGCCGTGCTGTGTGCCGCCGAGGATGACCTGCTGCTGGTCTCGGCGCAGGGCCAGTCCATCCGGTTCAACGCCACCGACGAGGCACTGCGTCCGATGGGCCGGGCCACGTCCGGAGTGCTGGGCATGCGGTTCAACGACGGCGACGAGTTGCTGTCCATCGGAGTGGTCCGCCCCGGGCGGTTCGTGCTGGTCGCGACCGCGGGCGGGTACGCCAAACGGACTCCGCTGGAGGACTATCCGGTGCAGGGACGCGGCGGCAAGGGAGTGTTGACCATTCAGTTCGACCCCCGGCGTGGCAAGCTGGTCGGGGCGCTCATCGTGGACATCGACGATGAGTTGTACGCCATCACCTCCACGGGTGGGGTCATCCGAACAACCGCCAAAGAGGTGCGCAAGGCCGGTCGGCAGACGAAGGGTGTCCGTCTGATGAACCTGGGTGAGGGAGCGAGTCTGGTGGCCGTGGCGCGCAATGCCGAAGAAGCGGGTGACCCGGACGCGGGTGGTGTGGCGATGAAGGACGAGTCGTGACCAAGCCCGAGAACCCCGAGCCGGCGGAGGCGGACGACCGGTCTCCTTTGGGGGCCGACGGGGCGATTCCTCCTCCCGTTGGGGAGGAACCGGATGTTCCTGCTGCGGCGCAGGTGGAGTCAGCGGCCGCACCCGACGGCTCGGCTGCGGTGCCCGCTACCAACGCGGCCGAGGAGCCCCCTGCTGGTGACCCACCCCAGCGGCCCACTGGCGAGTACTCCGCCCCTGATGATCCGTTGGGCGACGGCTCGCCCAACGGATCCAGCACCAGGGTCCCGTCCGCGCGACGCGGGGGGACTTCGGCGGCTGACGGAGGCCCCTCGACGGTGCGTCTGCAACTAGGCGAGCCGGAGTCCTCCCGAGGCGCTGAAGCAGCGAAGATGGGTCACCAGCGACCGCTCGGTCGGGTGTATGGCTACCCGTCAAACTCAGGGCCAGGCCCTGCGGCGGCCGCCACCCGCTATGGTCAGCCTGTGGCGCAGCCGTTCGATGTTCAGCCCAGCTCGGGCTCGGGCGCGGGCCGGGACCATTTGACGGGGCCCACGGTGCGCATCGGGGGGCGCGTGCAGTCCGAGCAGGGTGCAGCGCAGCAGGCGCTGAGTACGCGGGTTCGCCCGGCCCGGATCCCTCGACGCACGATCCTCCAGGTGCGTTACCTCGAGCCGTGGTCGGTGCTCAAGGTCTCCTTGGTGCTGTCCGTCGCTGGGTTCCTCGCCTGGATGGTGGCGGTGGGGGTGCTCTACAACATCCTCGGTGGCATGGGTGTATGGGATCAGCTCAACGGCACCTATTCCGACCTCACCTCGGTCAGCGATTCCGGCGCCAGCCAGAACCTGATCACCGCTGGAGGCGTGTTCAGCGTGGCGGCGGTGGTCGGGCTGGTGAACATCGTGCTGATCACCGCGATGTGCACCGTCGGTGCATTCATCTACAACGCCTCAACGGACTTGGCGGGCGGGATCGAGATCACCCTGTCGGAGCGAGATTGACGCACGAGAACAAGCGGTTTGGGTGCGGGCTGGCGCGTGCGGTAGCCTCGCCTGGGTCGCTGTGCGGGCCTATAGCTCAGTCGGTTAGAGCGCATCCCTGATAAGGATGAGGTCGCTGGTTCAAGTCCAGCTAGGCCCACTTCCAGAGCACCGTTGTGCAGGAGGAGATCCACCGTGAAGAAGATCATCCCGCTGCTGTTGGTCGGCCTCGTCGCCTTCGTCGTCGTACGCCGTCAGCGTTCCGCCAGGGCCGACGCCGATCTCTGGCGTGAGGCGACCACCTTCACGCCCTAACCGGTGTTCCGGACCGGCACGGACCGCCCCCGGAGCGCTGGGGGACGTAGCTCAATTGGCAGAGCACCGCCTTTGCAAGGCGGGGGTTAGGGGTTCGATTCCCCTCGTCTCCACCCCGCATGCCCGCAGTTCACGGGTCTATGTCCTCCCTTCTCTCTTCCTGCGTTCAGCCGTTTCACCGTCCTGGGTCGGCGGAAAGTCGGCGGACGTCTCGAACACGGCCAAGACCGGCAGGTCATAATCGTCCGGGGTGTGGGTGTGGTGGTTGAGCGTGGCAGACGCTTGCTCGTGTCCCATGACCGTCTGCACGATGTTGATCGGCACCCCAGCGGGTACGCGCCAGGTGGCGTAGAAGTGCCCCAAGTCGTGGAACCGCAGCGCACTGGCTACGTGCTGGGCAACGTGCGCCACCGCGTCCCGCTCGGTTGGAAACTCCTTGCTCACCACTAAACCGACACCGTTGACCCTCGGGCCCCTTCGAGACCAGCGCGTCCTTACCTCGACCGACCCCCTAACATCCGCAGTGGCCAACAGTCTTACTTGCGCCCTTCAAAGTCTCTTGTCCATTGGCGGGCGTCATCTCATCGTCTGACGGACCGTACAGTTGTCGCAGGCTCCTCGTCTCAAAGATCGTGAGAAGAAATTTTCCCATCCTCGCTCGCAGTTGGATTGGTAGGATTGCGTCCTTCGACCGAGGTAGCCTTCCCTTGTGGCTTACGCGTAGCCGCACATCCAAGGACCAGACCGAGCTGCTGACTAAGAAGACTCATCTCTATTTGGTGCTGAATGGTGAGATCGCCTTCATTGAGTGCGTCGATCGTTAAGAGACCGAAGATCTCAGCACTGGTCGCAACGGGAACCGATATGTAGGTCTTGTACTCGGGAACCTCAAAATCTGAGAGGAGAGTCGGAAATGGAACTTTAGACAAGTCGCCACAGAAGTCGAGCTGACGCTCCTGCAAGAGCTTGAACACGTGGATGTGCTTCTGTTCTGAGCTGCTGAATACTGTGCGAGGCCGAGGGCTTCGACCTGCGTAGATTCCGGAGCACGTGAGGGTTTGGACTTTCGATTTGGAATCCTCATAATACTCAAAGAAGCAACACCGAGCGCGAGAGACTCGGACAAATTGGAGTGCACAATTCACAATTGCTAGCTTAGCCGCCGCCTGTGCCTCAGACCGCTGACGGGCATTGCCTGCGGTTACGACGCGGTCGAATACATCGCTCAGGGGCATAAGCACATCTTGTAGCGCAACTTGGTAATGAGCTACAGCGCTTTCTGCTAACTCTACAGCGTTCGAGACTTGTCGAATTGGCAGAAGTAGCGCTACGGATGTCGCCAGCCCGCCCCCCAATATAAACGTCCACTCGGCCCAGGAGGGGAGTTGGTCACCAGCCTTGATCTGCGCCACGTATGCCCCAGCAGCGCAGAGACCAGCAGTGATGGACCCAGTCCACTGTCGGGGCCAGCGCAACCACCCCCTGCTCATGTGCGGAGAGTACATGCGGCGCCCACCAGGTGCATCACCACAGGGGGTAGGCGTATCACCACAGGGGCTAGCAACCTCTCTGTAACGTTCCCTCGCAGCTGGGCGATCCATCTTAGCGACGGGTAGCGAAGGTTGCTTGCGTGGACTGACGCGAAGGTTGCTTGCGTGGACTGACCTTGGTCCACTAAAATATGAAGGACTGTGTGAATGTCGGGGTCACCGGTCGGAGGCATCGCTATGACGACTGCAAGCAGCCCCTACGAGGGCAAGCTTTCGAGAGCTGCTGCCCATACCGAGAATGCCGCTGACCAGGTGATCAATAATCCAGCGGCATACTTCGAACGACAGCGCGCCCTGCGCCAGCAGGAGGCCGAGGTTTTCGTCAAGCGAGAGTTGTCTCGACGGCAACCTGGCATCCGACTACGCCGCCTTGCACGGAAAATTCGACGCCTGTTGGCGTCAAGCTAGTTATCATCTACCTCTGGGCGTCCTGACCTGCTGCTTCGGATGGTTGCCAGCTGCTGCCACGCAGGAGAGTGCACTACGAGACCGTCTAGCACTACGCCGATCCGCCGCTGGGCATGAGGCTTTCCGGTTAGTCCTGACCGGACTGCTCAGGGAGGCAGGCAGATAGAGCAGAAATCCGGGTTGCTCCGCTGCTCGCTTGCCACGGAGGAGTTGCCTACCTGATGTGCGCTCCGGTCAGGCCAGGGAGACAGGCCCAGGAAGGCGGACCGGAAGAACTCGCTGCCTCCCTCGCGCATCCCTGAGTGGGTTCCTGCGACTGACGAGTGAGTCTCGTGTCGCTCTGCTGGCCAAGTTTCCGGACGGTGCCCTCGTCTCATGGTGCCTCTAAGTGCGCCTTCAGCTCCCCGTGGACTGGGATCTAGGAAAACGCACGCGGGGTGAACG
>JBOHHD010000411.1:0-3218 GCA_050700515.1 Pseudonocardiaceae bacterium | reverse complement strand
ATCCTTACCTGGGACGCTTTGGCTCCTTCATATGCCGATAGCAGGTATGACGGCCCGAGCGTGTAGTATCTCGCCCAAAGTTGCCAGATCTCCAGCCACCAAGAATCATCAGATCTGAGTTCGCGTACTGGTAGCCCAGCGCGCTCGGCCTCACGACTTCCAATCACGGCCGCGTGCGATCTCGGGCCACTGATCAGTGGATCCTTAATGATGGCGCACATAGCGGCCACATCTTCAGAAGTGCGGTCCGGGTTGCTCACAATCGCTTGCTCGGCAAGTTCACCAGTACTTTCGAGTGCGGAGCGCGCAAACTCCACGGCTGTGCTATCGACACCGGCAAGCATTGCGACGTGCAACGGGTAGGTGTCAGCGCGAACGGCGACATCCTGAAGCGCGTTATCGACTGCGGCGATCAAGTCTTTGGCGCTCACCCACCCCCGGTCAGCGACGAGCACCTGTGGGTCGATCGGGCCGAGGTCGGATGACGAACTCATCACAATCTCGTGTGCGCCCAGCGCCAGGATTGTTGCGGCACTCTTAGCGATCTCTGGTACAAGAACAACCAACTCCCGACAAGCTTCTTGCGCCATCCGCGCCAGCCGAACCGCTACACCGCCGTCACCGCCTGGCGACGCCAGCATCAGGTGTAGGTCCTTGCTGTGATCTAGCCCATGGAGGAGTTCCGCAAACAGAGCAACACTCTCTTGCGTGATCTGGTCGATCAGTACCACCAGGTTGCAGGAATGATGCTGCTCATACTCGCGAATAAGTGTTTGTCGCAGATAGCGGTCTTCGTTCTGCGCTCGAAAGATTGGCGTGTAGGATGACCGGGTTACTTCGCTCGGCGAGCCGCTGTCCGAGGGGGCACTACCGGCCTCTTCGGCTTGGGCGTCATCATCTTGCGGCCTAGCTCCCATGCTGCGACCGCCGTCCGGCGCCGCTCAGCCCAGTCCCGGTCCTTGCGACCCGACGGCTCGGGCACAGCGTCGGAAGAGTTCGACTCCACCACTCAGCCCTCCTCCACATGGTCTGACGTACTGTCAAGGTAGCTGTATCTGTGTGTGGACCGCGAGAGTTTCCACACGGTTGCCCATTCAATGGACCGCTCCTTCATGGCTCCTCGTTGTTAGATCTCCAGCGAACGCGCGGTGTTACCGACGATGACCAGAAGGTGAAGGCTAGTACCCATCGCCCGGAGGATCAGCAGCGGTCGACTACCAGGCAGTAGGCGCACCCCGAACACGCGAACGGCCCACCGTGAGGTAGACAGGGTGTTCGCGTCCTGGCTGATGGGATCAGCGAGGACAGGGCCGGGGTGGTCAGGTGATGCCACCAGGGGGGCGCAGCGACGACGCGTGGCTGGAGCGCGCACCCCAGATCACCCATCGCCCAGTTCAGGCAACCCGGCTGCTGGGGTAAACGTAGATCATCCGTGGGGGCAAACCCCACCAACACCCCCAGCGCGCCGCATTGACCTGCGGAAACAGTTTCGCCGAACCCTCCTATCAGCTTCCGGGAAGCCGGCTGACGAAGGGAACCAGGCATGGCCGAGCTCTACCCGCCGATCGAGCCGTATGAGCAGGGAATGCTCGACGTCGGCGAGGCAAACCTCGTGTACTGGGAGACCTGCGGTAACCCCGAGGGCAAGCCGGCCCTGGTCGTGCACGGCGGGCCGGGCTCGGGATGCTCGACGCGAATGCGCCGGGCGTTCGATCCGGACCGCTACCGGGTCGTGCTGTTCGACCAGCGCGGATGCGGGCGCAGCACCCCGCACGCGAGTGATCCCGGCACGGACATGAGCACCAACACCACCGAGCATCTGCTGGCCGACATGGAGCGGCTGCGCGAGCACCTCGGTATCGAGCGCTGGTTGCTGCACGGTGGTTCCTGGGGTTCCACGTTGATCCTGGCCTATGCCGAACGCCACCCGCACCGGGTATCGGAGATCGTGATCGTCAGCGTGACCACCACCCGGCGCGTGGAGATCGACTGGCTCTACCGGGGCGTGGCGCGTTTCTTCCCCGCGGAATGGGAACTTTTCCGCGCCGGTGTCCCCGAGGCGAGGGGAGAGGGCGACCTCGTCGCCGCCTACGCGCGCCTGATGGAAGATCCCGACCCGGAGGTGCGGATCCGAGCCGCGAACGCCTGGTCGGCCTGGGAGGACGCGGTCGTCTCGCTGGAGCCGAACGCGAAGCCGAACAACTTCAGTGATCGCCCCCCGGCCGCCCTGCTGGCGTTGGTCCGGATCTGCGCGCACTACTTCGCCCACGGCGCATGGCTGGAGGAAGGCGCCCTGCTGCGCGACGCCGGACGCCTGGCCGGCATCCCCGGGGTGCTGATCCACGGCCGCCTCGACCTGAGCTGCCCGCTGGACACCGCCTGGGAACTATCCCGTGCCTGGCCGGACGCCGAACTCATCGCCATCCCGGACGCCGGGCACCAGGGCAGCGACACGATGCGCGAACAGGTGCTCAGCGCGCTCGACCGGTTCGCCCGCCATTGAGCTCACCCTTCAGAGTGTCGTGATCAAGGGATAATGCTCAACCCATAAGCGACGGCAGAGCTGTCCGCGGGGAGGACTTCTTCAGCACCAGGGACCTCGGCAGCCTGCTCTATACCCGCTCTTCCTCGAACGGAAGACTGACCGCTGCGCTGCTGTGATCACGACGCTCGCCTGGGCCGCGCCTGGTGGTGTGCTGTTCCACTGCGGAGCCGGCCGCGACCGCACCGGTCTGGTCGCACTCCTGCTGCAGGCACTGGTCGACATCGAGGTCATCCGTAACCGACTCCTGGGGTAGACACTGCATCCAATCCCCGAGCGGTCGCCATAGCCCGCTCCACCCACCTCTGTGCCGCCTCGTCGGGCTCTCCAGTCTCAGCGATCATATTGGCGATGAGCAGATCCAGAGGCTCGAAATCACACCTGCTCTCGACCATGATCGTGCCAAGGGAAACCAGTTACCGCAGCAGCAGGCAGCCGCCACAGATCCGGTCACTGCCGGTCGGGAAGAACGAGACGCTGCCACATTGGCGGCAGGTCTGCCATGCCAGGCGCCCCCGCCGGGTGCGCCGGCGCCGGTGCCGTAAACGTTTGTGTTCCCGGCGGCGCTCGACCAGCCGGGCCCAGCCTCGACCCAATCCCGTTGCCCTCACATCGCCTCGACGACCGATACGGATAGTTTCCCGGATTCCCCGGCGCTGATCCGAGCGGTGATCTC
>JBOHHD010000410.1:0-4523 GCA_050700515.1 Pseudonocardiaceae bacterium | reverse complement strand
GGCCTGGCCGCCGAGCTGGCCACGACGCTGGCCACCGCGCTGGCCCCGATCCGGGTGCTCGGCGCCCGCCTCGGCGACGATGGTGACCTGCCCGACGCGGTGCGCTTCCTCGACCTCGCCGAACTCGGCCCCGATCCGAAACCGGATGACATCCGCACCGCCTGGCAGGCTCGTCCCGGTGGGCGGTGTACCACCGTCCGTATCGGGGTGGGCCCGAACGGCCCGGTCGAGATCGACCTGCGCCGTGACGGCCCGCACGGGCTGATCGCGGGCACCAGCGGCGCGGGCAAGTCCGAGCTGTTGCAGTCCCTGGTGGCAGGGCTCGCGCTGGGCAATTCCCCGGATGCGCTCAACGTCATGCTCGTCGACTACAAGGGCGGCAGCGCGTTCGCCGAGTGCGCCCAGCTGCCGCACTGCGTCGGCATGATCACCGATCTGGACGGGCACCTGGTCAACCGCGCGCTGGCCTCGCTGTCGGCCGAGCTGCGCCGCCGCGAGGCGCTGCTGGCCGAGGCCGGGGCCAAGGACATCGAGGACTACTGGGCCGGCACCGGTGCCCGGCTGCCTCGCCTGGTCATCGTGATCGACGAGTTCGCCTCGCTGGTCGAGGAGGTGCCGGAGTTCATCACCGGCGTGGTCGGCATCGGGATGCGGGGCCGCAGTCTCGGGGTGCACGTGGTGCTCGCCACCCAGCGCCCGGGCGGGGTGGTCAACGCGGAGCTGCGGGCCAACGTGAACCTGCGGATGTGCCTGCGGGTCACCAGCGGCGCGGAGAGCTCGGACGTGATCGACGTGCCGGACGCCGCCCGGATCTCCAAGAACCACCCCGGCCGGATGTACCTGCGGACCGGGCACGGCGACCTCGCCATGCTGCAGTGCGCCCGCGTCGGCTGGCCACGCCGCGCGGCCGCCACGTCCACTCTGGACACCGTCACGGTGACGCCGAGGTCGCTGGCCGGATTGGGATATGGCCGAGCGCAGCAGACCGAGACGTCGGACGGGTACGAGGGCCCCACCGACCTCACCGTGCTGGTGGCCGCCATCGGGGCCGCCGCCGAGCAGGCCGGGATCACCGCGCCGCCGGGCCCATGGCTGCCGCCGCTGCCCACCCAGGTGACCGTCGAACAGCTCGCGCCCGCTGATCCCGAGTGCCCGGTGTCGGTGACCTTGGGGCTGGCCGACCACCCCACCCGCCAGGCGCAGCTGCCGTTCGTCCTGGACCTGGACCGGACCGGCCCCGTGGTGGTCGCCGGGATGGCGCGCAGCGGCCGCTCGACCGTGCTGCGCAACCTGGCCGCCGGTATCGCCGCCCACACCAGCCCGGCTGATGTGCACCTCTACGCCCTGGACTGCGGCAGCCGGGCCCTCACCACGCTGACCGCGCTGCCGCACTGCGGGGCCTGGGTCGGCGCCGATGACCCCGACCGGACGCAGCGGCTGCTCGCCCTGCTCACCGCAGAGCTCGAGCGCAGGCAGCGGCTGCTCGCCGCGGGCGGCTTCGGCTCGGTGCGCGAGCAGCGGGGAGCGGTGCGCACCACGGACCGGCTGCCGTACCTGGTCCTGCTGATCGACCAGTACGAGGCGTTCCTGGCCCGCCACCAGGAGGTCGACGGCGGGCAGCTGATCGACACCCTCGACGGGCTGCTGCGCCAGGGGGCCGCGGCGGGCATCCTGCCGGTGCTGAGCACCGACCGCACCGGCTTCACCCACCGGCTGTCCACGGTGGCCGCGACCAGGATCGTGTTGCGCCAGGCCCACATCGACGACGTCGCGGTCTACGGCATGGCGCCCCGGGACGTGCCGGGCGCCATGCCGCCAGGGCGCGCGGTCGTGCTGCCCGCCGGGGTCGAGGTGCAGGTGGCGCTCATCGGTCCCGATCCCGCCGGGGCGGGTGAGACCACCGCTGTCGAACGGCTCGCCGGCCTGCTCCGGCATCGCTGGGAGGAGGTGGTCCCGGCTCACCTGCCGCGCCGGATCGATCCGCTCCCGGCCACGGTCACCCTCGTTGAGGTGCAGAAGCTGCGCGTCATCGAGCCACCCACGGCCTGGGCGGCGTGCACCATCGGCGTCGGCGGGGACCACCTGGCGCCGGTGGACATCGACCTCGCGGAGGCGGGGGGCACCTTTCTGGTGTGCGGCCCACAGGGATCGGGACGGAGCACCGCCCTGATGACGATGCTGCACAGCCTCGCCGGCCGGGTGAACGGCGAACTGCCGGTGATCGTCGTGTGCCCACGCCCCTCACCGCTGCGGCGGCTCGTTGGCCTGCCGGGGGTCTCGGCCATCGTGACCGGTGGGGCGAGTGCCGACCTGCGGGTGGAGCTGGACGACGCGCTCGCCTACGCCGGAACGCCGGTCGCCGTGGTGGTCGACGACGCCGAGCTGCTCGCTGACGACCCGGCCGCGCCTCTGCTGGAGCGGCTGGTCCGGCAGGCCCGGGACGCCGACTCGCTGGTGATCGCCGCCGGCACCACCGAGGACCTGCTCGTCGCCCGGTACCGAGGCTGGTTGGCCGCCGCCCGGCGCAGCCGCAGCGGGCTGCTGCTGAACCCGGCTTCCTACGTCGACGGGGAGGTCTTCGACCTCAAGCTGCCGAGATCGACCGCTGACGGGTGGCCCCCGGGGCGCGGCTTGCTGGTCCGGCGCGGCAGCACACTCGCTGTTCAGGTTCCGGCACTGTCACGTTCAGTGCTGACGGGGGATCGGCCACCGCGGTGACCCTCGGCGAACAGGATTCTGATGCGGTGGCGTGCACCACTGCTCCCCCGCACCTCTAGGGTCGCTGGGAGCGGAGGACGGGGATCGGCTTCTGATGACGCGGGGGAGTCGGCACCAGGACGGCGATCCGGCAGCTTGTGAGCTTCCGCACATGCGGAGCTGAAGTTGATTTTTACCCGTGTATGAGTATTATATTGATCGCCAACTCCGCATCGGCGGAATGCCCGGTGACCGGGGGGTGGTACACCACCGCACCACCCCCCGAGTCGGCCGATGGGTATTACATCGTCGATGGGTATTACATCTGGGTGACGGCCAGGACCAGACACCGATCCCGATCACTGATCGCGCGGCTGTCGTTCTCATCTGCTTCCGGTCGCCATGGAGGCTCGTCTCCCCGGGAGAGGTGATTCAGACGCAGCGCCGAACGGACAGAGGGATCACTACCTGATCGAGTCGATTGAGAAAGCTTTAGTGTGGCTCGACCCGCATATCAATCAGCTCGGTCTGTCCGAAAGCGGCCTTCAGGAAATCGGTGAATGCCTCGCGGATAACACTGACCTGGTGCTCGCCGATGGGGCGGAATGATCGGATGGCCCAGATGTTCGGAGAAGACTTCGCTGAGCACTTCGGGGACCGGTGACCCCCAATGCCGCTGGCGGTCTTCCGGTGCGGCAGCGGACCCACTTGGCTTGGCGTTGCGACACCGGGGCTCCGGGCGGGGGGACTGTTGTGGATCTGGTGATTCTGATATCGGTACTGGCTGGCGCGTATGGGGTCCTCCTGGGCGCTGTTGCGTTGGTGACCGGGTGGCAGTTGTTCCATGACCGTCCGTCGCGCAGGAAGCGGCTGGTCCCTCCGGGGGGCGTCCCCGGCGGAGCCGAGTGCCATGGTGACGAGGACGACCAGAACAACGCAAAGGACTGAGCACATGAGTTAAGACCAGGCAGCCGGGCCGCCAGGACTTTCAGCAACATTGACGTTGCCCTGGAGCAGCCCCCAGGGGCGGCTTGCTGGTGCGGCGCGGCAGCCTCGTGGCGGTCCGGATGCCCGCGCCGACATGCTGGGTCGGTAGAGGGGCACCATGAGCTACCGTCACTCCGTGGCTACCCGGGGGCCGGGGATCGGTCGGTGGGAAAATTACCGTCCGGTGGGCCCGTTGACCGCGGACCCATCCGGGCTGGTGGCAACCGCACCGGCGATCTACGAGCCGGACTGGACCGAGGTGTCCCTGCACATCGTCCTGGCGCCGCTGGACGCCGCCGCCCGGCGCCGGTTGCGGGGTGAAGCCGCCGACCTGACCGCGGCGCTGGCCGGGTTGAACACCGGGTTGAACAACAGCGCCGTGGTGCCACTTTTCGATCACTGCACCGACTCCCGGGGTCGGCTGGTGCTGGTCACCGGGCGCATCGCGGGCACCCTCGCCGGCGAGCTGGCCGCGACCGGACCGCTGGCACCGGACGTGGTCCTGGATGCGGCCGGCAGTGCCGCGGGCGGTCTCGAGGTCCTGCACCAGGCGGGCCTGGTGCACCGTGGGGTGTCACCGGCTGCGCTGGTCCGCCGTCCGGACGGGCAGATCACCCTGGGCTGCCCACCGCTGCCCGTGCTGGTGGAATTCGCCGCCGCGACCACCGACGGCACCGGGCACGAGCCGGCCGAGGTGCTCTCCGGTGGCGACTGGACAGCCGGTGCCGAGGTGTACGCGCTGGCCTCGACCCTGTGGACGCTGCTCGCCGGGCGCCCACCCGCCGGGGGCAGCCGTGACGAGCGGCTGGCCCGGCTACTCGGTGGCGACCCCCCACGGT
>JBOHHD010000409.1:0-6411 GCA_050700515.1 Pseudonocardiaceae bacterium | reverse complement strand
GGTAGCCATCGGGGCGTGGCTGCGCGGTGAGGACCGGAGCGGCGTGATCGACCAAAGCCAACGGCGCGGGTCATATGCCCACGGCGGTGCACAGCGGGTTGGGGTGGGCGACGTACATGCTCGCGGCGCCATCCGCACCGATCCAGCGCAGGAGCAGGTTCGTCTTGCTGGGCACTTGCGGGCTTTCCAGCAGTGCACGTAGTTCGCGCGGTGCGCCGTGGTCGCGGCCGTATGCGAGGAAGGCGGCGCGGGCCTCGACCCAGACATCGGCAGCGAGAGCAGGATGGCGTTCGATGACGGCGCCCGCGATCTCGTGCAGGTGGTTGGTGACGAGGCAGTACTGCAGGCGCTGCCACCCCTGCGCTGCGCCGACGCCCCTGGAGAGCGGGCGCGGACCGTCGATCTCGCGCAGGAGGGTGGCGTGCTGGCAGGCGAGCAGTCGCACGCCCTCGTGGTCGCGGAAGAACGCCTGGGCGGGCATGCCGTGGGTGTCCACACCGACGAGGACGTTCTGCATGTGGCATTCGAGTACTACGCCGTGGCGAAAGTATGTGTACAGGGCGGGCGGCACGACGGCCGCGAGGTAGCGCCGCCACCAGGTGAGCGCCGTGTCGGCATCCTGCCCGTCCAGCGGGTTGCCGGGGAAACCTTCGCTGATTCCGGCAGCGAGCAAGGGGGTGACACCAGGCAGCGCGTGGGCGCGGACGCCGTCGCGGACGACTACCGCCAGCCCCTCGTAAACGTCCACATCGCCGACGTCGATCGTCCGAAAGCCACGGTCGATCAGGAAAGCGGTACCGGGGAAGGTAGTGGCGACGTCGGCGAAGGTTGGTTGCAGGACGTGGGCCAGGGGCGCGGTCCAGCGCAGGTCGTACAGCCACAGGCGGCGGATGTCATTGGTGATCTGCACATCGAGGCTGAACTTGTAGAAAGCGTCGGCGACAGGGTCGCATACCGTGCGCACCGACGAGGTCGGCCACACGGGACGGTCGCCCGTCCCGAGCAGGCGGAGCCGGCCGTCCCGCAGCGCAGACAGGCCGCGTAGCCGGTCTCGCAGGAGGGCGAGCTGCCACGGGTGCGCGGGCAGCAGCCGGTATCCCTCGGGGATGCCGGGCTCCAGGGCCGCAAGCTCCAGCGTGTCCAGTGCCGCCGTGTCACCGTCGTCCACCACCACGTCGGCGCGTACCCCGAAGAACCGCAACGCGAAACTGGCGTGGGCTTCGGGCGCATACGGCAACCAGTGCTCGGGCGCGATGCCCCCGCGTCCCTTGGGGGCCGGATGGTATCGATGTCCAGCGACAAGGGCCTGCTCCGAGCGCCGGTACAGCTCACCCGGCATGGCGGCGCCGGCTCGGGCACGCAGCATCGCTGCGATCGCCGTGCGGCTGTCGGTGATCTCGGCGACGAAACCATCAGCAGCCACGCCGGTGTGCAGCGTCAGTTCCTGGCACACCGCGCTGACGAGTTCGTGCCAGGTCAGCGGCTGCCAGACGTCGTCGGCGAGCCGTTCGGGGTTCGACGCCCATCGACCGTGGCGTGCGCGCAGCATGATTCCGGTACGCGGCAGCCCGATGGTCACGTGCGTCCGGTCGGTCATCAACCGTCCTTCCACGGCGGCAACCTCGCGCCGGAGGCAATTCAGGACCGCCGTGCCAGTGATGGCGTCGGCTCGCAGTTCCAGGTCTGTGATCGGTTCCACCGCTGTGCGGCTCCTTGGGCGGCGTGTCAGGCTTGAGCGCAAGTCCCCCTTACCTGGTGTAACGGCAGAGATACGGTGCAGTTTTGGTCTCTCCCAGGACGTTTGGATCACCCGTCGAGTCTGAGTTCGCCACCGATCTGCGACGACTGCGACCCGAGCTGGCCAATCCCTACTGCGCAGCGTTGCCGGCAGCCCGCGCCACCGTGCTCGTACGTCTGTGGCGTGGTTTGTGCATCGATCCGCTCCCCCGAGTGACCGGCCGCCGTCCGGACGGTGCCGAGACGATGATCGTCCTCGCCGATGGGCGCCGCCTGGTCGGGCCCACTGGAGTCGGGGGTTTCTCCGAGCCGCCGGCTGACCTGGTGATCAGACTGGACGGTCACCCGTACACCCATCCTGCCGACCTGCTCGCCGCTCTCGGATGGCCTGAGGCGAAACGTCTGGAGGCAGAGGTCGCGCACAGCGTCGCCGGCCTGGCATTGGCCCGGGTCGGTGCTGCCCGGCTCGGGTATCCGGCCACCGCGCTCGCGGACCGGACGCTGGAACAGCACGAGCAGAGCGTGGTGGATGGTCACCCCCTGCATCCGTGTTGTCGCAACCGGACCGGCTTCCGGGCGATGGATCACCTGGCATACGGGCCGGAACACCACCCGGTGGTCGCCCTCGACCTGCTCGCCGTTCCCGCCGATCGCTGCGTGGTACGCGGCGCGTGGCCCGCGGAGTTGCGCGCCGCAGGCAGGCTACTGCTGCCGGTGCATCCCTGGCAGTCAGCGCGGGTGTTGCCTCGGCATGGTCTGGCGCCACACGACCTCCGCGTCCTGCCCGCCCGGCCGCTGATGGCCCTGCGCACACTTGCCCCGATCGGCCGGGCATGGCACGTGAAAACCGCGCTGAGCACGCAACTCACCTCTGCGGTGCGGGACATCTCCGGCGGCTCGATACAGTCCAGCGTCGCCGTGTCCGCTTTCCTGCAGGAAGCGGTCGGGCGGCTCGGCGGCGGGCTGAGCCTGCAGCCGAACCGGGCCGCCGCCGCGATCCTGATCGACGGCGAGCCACACCCGGATCTGGCCGCGGTGCTTCGCGACTGCCCCACCGCGGACCTGCGGCCGGGCGAGACCGTGCTGCCCGTTGCCGCGCTCACCACCCGCCCCCCCGAGGGGGGCTGCCCACCGCTGTGCGCACTGGCGGCCGACGATCCGGTCGCCTGGTTGGCCGACTTCGGGGCCCTGGCCATACCGCCGCTGCTGACGCTGCTGGCGTGGGGCATCGCGCTGGAAGCACACGAGCAGAACCTGCTGCTGGTCCTCAGCGACAGCCGACCCCGGCGACTGGTCTACCGCGACCTGGCCGATATCCGGCTTTGCCCGGCTCGCCTGGACGCCGCCGGCCTGCCGTGGCCCGCTATGCCCGGCCGCCTACGCGCCACCAGCGCCGAGTTGCGCGCCAAACTGTTCGCCACATTCGTCGCGACAACCCTGAACGGGCTGGTCACGACGCTGGCCAAACACACGCAGAGCGAGCGACTGTGGGACACGGTCGGCGTCCATGTCCGCCGCGCCTACGCCACCATGCCGGACACCTCGGTCACCCAGGTCGACCAACGTGCCCTGCTGAGCGAGCCGATCCCGGCGAAACCCCTCACGCTGATGCGCCTGGACACGAGCACCTCCGCATGGGCGTACCAGCCGAACCCCTTCAGTGCCTGAGCCACGACATACTCCCCTTCGTACCGCCTTGCCGGGGGACGGCGCTGACTACACCGCTGGCGATGATCGTTGCCGATGGGTCCTCAGCGGTGCCGAACTACTAAAAAGAATGTAAGTTTCCGGACCACTTTTTTAGTTCCGAGATTACTCCCTGATATAAGCGAGGTAGGGATCGCCAAAGAAAGCCATGACCCTTTCTGGCATTCCCTGGAGCCAGAGCGGAGCATCTCGTGCGATGGTCCACAGGTGACCTTTGCTCATGGGTACGGTTCACTTGATCCGGTCGTGCTTCACGTTCTTCCAGACCCATTTGTCAGGATTGAGCTCGGGAGAGTAGGGTGGGAGGAAAGATCTGAAGACGACCTTCGTGGAGGCCACGTAGTCCTTGACGATATTCGCCGTGTGGGCCGGACTGTCATCGATGACGAGAAATACCGGAGTGGCGCAGTCGTGCAGTAGTTTCTGACAGAACTCGATGAACCGCGTGGTGTTCATACTGCCCTCAAAAAGGATCGAAATGCAGCTGTCCACCGGGGCTGATCACCGAAATCATGGTGACTGATGCCAGCCCACCTTCGCGGTACTTCTTCTGCCAATCGAACACCGACGACCGTAAACATTCAGCCCGGCGCTTGGCCTGCGGTTGAGCAGTTGGTGATGTGGCCTTCAGCGTTTGGGCGTGTCGATCATGGTGTGATCGATTGGGATGGGGTTTGATCTTCCGATGCCCGGTCTGGAGGAGATGCCGCGCGATGAGTTGATCGTTGTCGTGCGCCGTCAGATCGGGTGGATCAGTGCGCAGGATCAGCAGATCAGCACGCAGGCCGGGCGGCTCGCGGAGCTGATGGAGGCCAACGAGGCGCTGGCCGTGAAGCTGGCGTGGTTGGAGCATCTGCCCTCGTGCAACTCGGGGAACTCCTCGAGCCCACCGTCGAAAGACGATGACCCGGGCAAGACCCCGCCGCCGGAGCGCAAGCGCGGCTGCGGTGGGCCGGCGCGGTCCAAGGGCAAGCAGCCCGGGGCGCCGGGGTCGCGCCCGGCCTGGAATAACACCCCCGACGAGCTTGAGGATCGGTTTCCCGAAGGGAGCTGCGGCTGTGGGAACGACCTGGGCGCCGCCCGTGATCTCGGGGTGGTCGACTGCTACCAGCAGCACGAGATCCCGCGGGTATCGGTGCGGATCACCCAATACCAGCAGCACCACGTGCGGTGCGGCTGCGGACAGGTCCACACCGCGGCCCGGCCTGAGGGCGCCCGACCCGGCCCGGTCGGCTACGGCCCGAACCTGCAAGCGTTCGCCGCGTACCTGATGGTGGTGCACTTTTTGCCCGCGCACCGGGTGGTCGCGCTCCTGGAGTCGCTGACTGGGACTGCCCCGTCGGTCGGTTTCGTGCACGGCATGCTCGCCCGCACCGCCGGGCTGCTGAGCGTGGCGCACGACCGGATCTGGGCCCTGATCACCCTCGCGTACGCTTCGTCCATGATCTGAGGGTGCCGCCCACCTCCAACCAGGCCGAACGCGACCTGCGGCCCAGCAAGGTCCAACTAAGCACCTCCGGCCGGTTGACCAGCCAGGAACGTACCCGCGACCGCTACACCATCCGTGGCTACGTCTCCACCGCCGCCAAACACGGCCTCAACACCCCACCGCGCTACGCAACACGGTGATCGGCCAGCCCTGGATGCCCGCACTGCCCACACCCACCTACGGCGATGACAGCTCCGGAGCTTCCGGGAATGACGTTGACACGGCCACGCTGAAGCCACCCCGAGACGAATCGAGAACCTTGCTGAGATCCGGGCAGCCCCGCAAGGGTGCTTGGTGGTGTGAGTCAGGAAGGAGCGGGCATCGAAATAGCTGAATTGCTCATCTAATCACCCGCAAGAAGTGAATCGCGCAACGCGGGGAGCCCGAGTGCTTCGCACGCACGTCCGACCTGGCTCCGGTACTGGAGAATATCGGCCTTGATCGCGTCCACATTGCCCGATACGCATCCCGCGAGCGTCCGTGCGAGCGCCCCGGCTACCGCATCGGCCGGTTGGTTGTTATTGATTCCCCGCAGAGTCACATAGCTCCCCGCCAGGCAGGCCAACGCTCGACCGACGAAGGCCACCGCAGGGATCTCTCCCATCTGGAGTGGCCCTCCCGTGGTGAGGATTCCCTCCCTCTCCAGGCGGTTCCGGATACGTGACTCAATTGCCGGGCGATCCCCTGTCGACAGAATGTCATCAGGAATTGACGCAAGCGCTTGCTCAAGCACTTCCTGCTCGGACTCCGAGAGTCGAGCGTAAGAAGCAAAGTCTGTTTCTGTTACTTGAGCCACCGTTGCCTCCATCTTTGACATCCCTGACCGGCATTCGCGCCACTTAGCTTAGCGTAGCCGGGTTCCACTTCTCACCGGAGGTGATCACGGTGGGGGTGCTGTGACACCCGAGGGACCGAAACGTGTCCCGCGCGCTGTCCCACGTTCGGTAGGGTCGGTCAGATGACCACACCCGCCCTACCCGCCGGGAGGTTGCTCGGGATCAGCGATGTGCACGTGGGCCACCCCGACAACCGAGAGATAGTCGACGGGTTGCGGCCCACCTCCGAGCACGACTGGTTGATCGTTGCAGGGGACGTGGCGGAGACGGTGGCCGACATCGAGTGGGCACTGCGGACACTGCGTGATCGGTTTCATACGGTCATCTGGGTACCGGGCAACCATGAGCTCTGGACTCTGCCGCACGATCCCGTGACACTGCGGGGCGAGTATCGGTACCGGCACCTTGTCGAACTTTGCCGCCGCTTGGGCGTGCTCACACCCGAGGATCCCTATCCGGTCTGGCAGGCTCCGGACGGCCCGGTTCGGATCGCACCGCTCTTCCTGCTCTATGACTACACCTTTCGGATCGACGGCATGCACACCAAGGAGCAATCGCTGGCCTATGCGCGCCAGACCGGGATTGTCTGCGCCGACGAGTCCTGGTTGCATCCAGACCCGTACCCGAGCCGCGAAGCTTGGT
>JBOHHD010000408.1:0-15810 GCA_050700515.1 Pseudonocardiaceae bacterium | reverse complement strand
GCTCGACCGGTCTCCAGGGGGACACCCAGCTCGCGCAGCTCGGCCTTGTCCCGTTCGAACATCCGGAAGAACGCCTCGTCAGAAGGGGCCTCGGTATAGCCGGGGACGATCCGGCGGATCCGTTCGGCGGGCAGGTAAGGCCGGCTGGACAGCAGGCAGAGCACCAGGTTGACCAAGCGCTCAGCACGGGCAGCAGTCACGGCGTGCAGCCTACGGCGCTCGTGAGTGGCAAGAGGTGCCGGAACACTGTTAAGCACTCACGAGGCTCATAGCGAGGCTATCAGCCGTTCCACCCGCTCGTCGACAGCGCGGAACGGGTCTTTACACAGGACGGTGCGCTGGGCCTGGTCGTTGAGCTTGAGGTGCACCCAGTCGACGGTGAAGTCGCGGCCCGCGGCCTGGGCAGCGGCGATGAAGTCCCCGCGCAACTTCGCCCGGGTAGTGGCCGGTGGAGTGTCCTTGGCTGCCTCGATCTCGCCGTCGTCAGTCACCCGGTCGACCAGCGCCTTACGCTGCAGCAAATCGAACAGCCCCCGGCCGCGGCGGATATCGTGGTACGCGAGGTCCAGCTGGGCGATCCGTGGGTTGGACAGGTTCATCTGGTGCTTGGCGCGGTACCGCTCCACCAGCCGGTGCTTGATCGCCCAGTCGATCTCGCGATCGATCCGGCTGAGATCCTGCTGCTCGACGGCATCCAGAGTGCGGTCCCACAGCTCCATCACCCGGTCGGTCAGCGGGTCGGACCCGCGGCGGGAGACATGCTCCGCGGCGCGCGTGTAGTACTCCCGCTGGATGTCCAGCGCCGACGCCTCACGGCCGCCGGCCAGCCGCACCCCGCGCCGGCCGGTCAGGTCGTGACTGATCTCGCGGATCGCCCGGATCGGGTTGTCCAGGGTGAAATCGCGGAACGCGGTACCCTCCTCCACCATCTCCAGCACCAGATTCGCGGTGCCCACCTTGAGCAAAGTGGTCACCTCTGACATGTTCGAGTCACCGACGATCACGTGCAGGCGGCGGTACCGCTCAGCGTCTGCGTGCGGCTCATCCCGGGTGTTGATGATCGGTCGGGAGCGAGTGGTCGCCGAGGAGACCCCCTCCCAGATGTGCTCGGCGCGCTGCGACAGGCAGTACACCGCGCCCCGCGGTGTCTGCAACACCTTGCCCGCGCCGCAGACCAGTTGCCGGGTGACCAGGAAGGGCAACAGTACGTCGGCGATCCTGGAGAACTCCCCGGCGCGAGCGACAAGGTAGTTCTCGTGGCAGCCGTAGGAGTTTCCCGCGGAGTCGGTGTTGTTCTTGAACAGGAAAATGTCCCCACCGATACCCTCGTCGGTCAACCGGCGCTCGGCGTCCACCAGCAGGTCTTCAAGGATCCGCTCGCCGGCCTTGTCGTGGGTCACCAACTGGGCGAGGTTGTCGCACTCCGCGGTGGCGTACTCGGGGTGTGAGCCCACATCGAGGTACAGCCGAGACCCGTTGCGCAAGAAAACGTTCGACGAACGACCCCAGGAAACCACCCGGCGGAACAGGTAGCGGGCCACTTCGTCCGGCGAGAGCCTGCGCTGACCGTGGAAGGTGCAGGTGACGCCGAACTCGGTCTCGATGCCAAAAATCCGCCGCTGCATGCCTCCACCCTAGGCTGCCGGTGCCGTCTTGCAGGCCGTCCGTACGGGCTCACTTATGCTCACGGGGTGCTGGACCGGTTGCCTCACGTGGCGCATCTACCGTCCGAACTACTCGCCGCCCGCATCGGCGCCGGGAGGTGACGGTTCCCCGTTCGGGGCATCGGCACTGGACGGAACGGTGCTGGGAAGCAGAGTGGTGAGCGCAGCCCCGGTGATGCGGCGGAAGGCACGGTGGGGGCGAGTACGGTCCAGGATCGCGACCTCGAGCTGACCGACTCCCAAGGTACGCCTATTGGCGCCGTTGCCTGCGGTGGAGGCCGAGCTCAGCGCTGCCACCGCGGCGGCGACGGCTTCGGCGGTGTCCATGTCCTGACGGAAGGATTCCTTGAGCGCGGTCGAGATGGCCTCGGCCTGGCCACCCATCACCACGAAGTCGGGATCATCACTGATCGAGCCGTCGTAAGTCAGGTGGTAGAGCTGGTCGGAGTCCGGGCCCGCGCCCACCTCCGCGACACACAACTCCACCTCGAAGGGCTTCTGCTGCTCGGAAAAGATCGTTCCGAGCGTCTGCGCGTAGGCATTGGCCAGTGCCCGCCCGGTCACATCGCGCCGGTCATAGGAGTAGCCACGGACATCGGCAAGGCGGATCCCGGCCTGCCGGAGATTCTCGTACTCGTTGTAGCGGCCGACCGCGGCGAAGCCGATCCGATCGTAGATCTCGGAAATCTTGTGCAGCGCGGTGGACAGATTTTCGGCGACGAACAGTACCCCCCGTGAATAGCTCAGCACCACCACGCCCCGGCCCCGCGCGATGCCCTTACGGGCGAGCTCGGAGCGGTCGCGCATGATCTGCTCGACCGAGGCGTAGAACGGCATCGTCACGACGGGAGCTCCTGAAAGACGACGGGCTCCACCAGGAACCCGGATATGTTCGGGTTGGTCTTCACTTCGGCTGTGGCCTGGATGCATCACAGGTGCGTCAGCGTCAGCCTCCGGGCTTCTGCTTGCGGCCCTCCAGTACGGCTTCGGCAACCTCGCCTGCCTGCTCGTCGGACAGCCGGACGGCCCCGTCGGCTGCCGTCACGGTGACCACTATCGGGTAAATCCTGCGGACGGGATCCGGTCCCGCGGTCGCGATGTCATCGTCGGCGGCGTCGTAGAGAGCCTCCATGGCAACTCGGACAGCGGCGTCGACTCCCATCTCCGGGTCATGCAGCTTCTTCAGCGCCGATCGAGCGAACAGCGCACCCGAGCCGACCGAGGTGTAGCCCCGGGACTCCTCGTAGCGGCCACCTGCCACATCGTAGGAAACGATCCGACCGGCTCGGTCAGGATCAGCGGCGTGGACGTCATAGCCGACGAACAGCGGTAGCGCCGCAAGGCCCCGCATGGCGGATTCGAGATTGCCCCGGACCATCCCGGCGAGCTTGTTCGCCTTGCCGTCCAGGGTCAGGGAAACACCCTCGATTTTCTCGTAGTGCTGCATTTCGACGGCGAACAGCCGAACCATCTCCACGGCCACACCCGCCGCCCCGGCGATGCCCACCGCCGAGTAGTCGTCAACGACGAATACCTTCTCCATGTCTCGTTGAGCGATCAGATTGCCGCTGGTCGCCCGGCGGTCTCCGGCGATGAGCACTCCCCCCCGGAAGACAGCCGCCACGATGGTGGTGCCGTGCGGGCTGCTCACCGGCGCGGCTGCACCGGGTTCACCGAGTCCCTGGCGAGGGGGTAACAGCTCAGGGGCGGTCGCGGCGAGGAACTCGCTGAACGACGAACTGCCAACCATGAAGTAGGACGCCGGCAGGGCTGCGCCCGGGTAGCGTCCGACCGAGGACTGGTCCATCGGTTGTGATCGTCTCCTAGTCTCCCACGTGTACAGCTCCCATTGTCCAGAGCAGGATGCCGGTGTCCCCCGGGCGGCTGGTCACTGGCCCCCCTTCTGGACATAAGCCCGCACGAAGTCCTCGGCGTTCTCCTCGAGCACATCATCGATCTCGTCAAGGATCGCGTCCACATCCTCACCGAGCTTCTCGCGGCGCTCCTGACCGGCTGGCGCGCCACCGGTCGTCTCCTCGTCACCGTCGCCATCACCATGGCGTTGAACCTTCTCCTGGGACATTATCGCCTCCCGGAACTAGTCTCTAGCAAACCCTACCTACCAACCCCGACCTGCGTCTGGAGGCCAACGGGCGATCACCCCCGGGTGAGCGCCTCCACGAGTTCCAGTGCCGTGTCAGAGGCATCCAGGAGTGCACCCACGTGTCCGCGGGTGCCCCGCAGCGGCTCCAGGGTGGGAATGCGAACCAGGGACTCACGACCCAGATCGAAGATCACGGAATCCCAGGAAGCGGCGGCCACCTCGGCGGGATAGCGCTCCAGGCAGCGACCACGGAAGTAGGCGCGTGTGTCCTCCGGAGGCGCGGTGACGGCCCTGCGTACCTCCTCCTCGGTCACCAGCCGCTTCATCGAGCCACGGGCCACCAGACGGTTGTACAGGCCTTTGTCCAGCCGCACGTCGGAATACTGCAAGTCCACCAGGTGCAGCCGAGCCGAGGACCAATTCAAGCCGTCGCGGGAACGATAACCCTCCAACAGTTGCAGTTTGGCGGGCCAGTCCAGCCGGTCGGCGCATTCTAGGGGATCTCGGGCAAGCGCATCGAGGATTTCGCCCCAGGTGCTGAGCACGTGCTCAGCACCGTCGGCCATCGCCTCGGAGCCTTCCCGAACATAGAAGCGCATCACCCGCTCGTGATAGGCCCGTTGCAATTCCAGACCCGTCAGGTGGCGGCCACCGGCTACTTCTACGGTGGCACGCAGGGACGTATCGCGGCTGATCGTGTGCACCGCGCGTACCGGGTCGGACAGCCGCAACTCGTCGAAGCGCTCCCCGGCCTCGATCAGATCCAGGACCAGTGCCGTGGTGCCGAGCTTGAGGTAAGTGGAATACTCGGCAAGGTTGGCATCACCGATGATCACGTGTAGCCGCCGATACTTGTCGGCATCGGCGTGCGGCTCATCTCGGGTGTTGATGATGCCGCGCTTGAGAGTGGTTTCCAGCCCCACCTCAACCTCGATGTAATCCGACCGTTGGGAGAGCTGAAATCCAGCATGCTCTCCTGCAGGGCCGATACCCACCCGGCCGGATCCGCAGACTACTTGGCGTGACGCAAAGAAAGGGGTGAGTCCGGCGATCACTGTCGCGAAGGGGGTGGAGCGCGCCATCAGATAGTTCTCATGGGTGCCGTAGGAAGCGCCCTTGCCGTCGACATTGTTCTTGTACAGCTGGAAATGGGGCTGCTCCGGGACCGTGCGGGCCCGCATCGCCGCCTCTTCCATGATCCGCTCGCCGGCCTTGTCCCAGATCACCGCATCCCGCGGGTTGGTGACCTCGGGGGCGGAGAACTCGGGGTGCGCATGATCGACATATAGGCGGGCACCGTTGGTGAGGATCACATTGGCGGCACCAAGATCGTCCAGCTCTGGATCGGCCTGGGGCACGCCCGGACCACCGAGGTCGAACCCGCGGGCATCGCGCAGCGGGGACTCTACCTCGTAGTCCCACCTGGCCCGCTTGGCGCGAGGCAGTTCCGCCGCCGCCGCGTAAGCAAGCACGACCTGGGTCGAGGTCAGGACGGGGTTGGCGGAGGCATCGCCGGGTACTGCGATGCCGTACTCAACCTCGGTTCCCATAATCCTGCGCATATCCCCACCCTACGTGCGCTCCACCTCCGGTGCCTCAGCTGTCCGGGGCGAACACCGCCGAACTCGTCCTCGTGACTGAAAGTACTGAGCCTGGAAGTACTGAAGCCTAAAGGTACTGGCCGGTGTTGGTGGCAGTGTCGATCGCGCGACCGGAGTCGGCGTTCTTGCCGGTCACCAGGGTTCGGATGTACACGATCCGTTCCCCCTTCTTGCCGGAGATGCGTGCCCAGTCGTCGGGGTTGGTGGTGTTGGGCAGATCCTCGTTCTCGGCGAACTCGTCGACGATCGAGTCGAGCAGGTGGGTCATCCGTAACCCCGGCTGTCCGGTCTCCAGCACCGACTTGATCGCCTTTTTCTTCGCCCGATCCACGATGTTCTGGATCATCGCGCCAGAGTTGAAGTCCCGGAAATACAGGACTTCCTTGTCACCGTTGGCATACGTCACTTCGAGGAAGCGGTTCTCCTCGCTCTCGGCATACATTCGTTCGACGGTGCCCTGAATCATCGCCACTATGCAGGACTTGCGATTCCCTCCGAACTCGGCGAGGTCGTCGGCGTGTAGCGGCAGCGTCATCGTCAGGTACTTGGAGAAGACGTCCCTGGCCGCCTCGGCGTCCGGACGCTCGATCTTGATTTTCACGTCGAGCCTGCCGGGTCGCAGGATTGCCGGATCGATCATATCTTCCCGGTTCGATGCGCCGATGACAATGACGTTCTCGAGCCCCTCGACCCCGTCGATCTCGGACAGCAACTGGGGCACGATCGTGGTCTCGACGTCAGAGGAGACACCCGATCCGCGGGTCCGGAAGATCGAGTCCATCTCGTCGAAGAACACGATGACCGGGGTACCCTCCGATGCCTTCTCCCGGGCCCGCTGAAAGATCAATCGAATGTGGCGCTCGGTCTCGCCCACGTACTTGTTGAGCAGTTCAGGGCCCTTGATGTTGAGGAAGTAGCTCTTGGCGTCCCCGTCCCCCTCTCCGTCGCCACGAACCGCAGCCACCTGTTTGGCCAGTGAATTGGCCACCGCCTTGGCGATCAGGGTCTTGCCGCAGCCGGGAGGACCATAGAGCAATACTCCCTTGGGTGGACGCAATTCATAGGTGCGGAACAGATCAGCATGCAGGAAGGGCAGCTCGATGGCGTCGCGGATCTGTTCGATCTGGCTGCCCAGACCGCCGATGTCCTCGTAATTGACATCGGGCACCTCCTCGAGCACGAGATCTTCGACCTCGGCCTTGGGCACCCGTTCGTAGGCGTACCCGGCCTTGGTATCCACCAGCAGGGAATCGCCGGGTTTGAGCGGCACCGCATCCGGGTTGGTGGGCCCCGGGATGAGCGGGTCGGCCAGCCACACCACACGCTCCTCATCGGCGTGCCCCACCACCAGCACCCGGTGATCGCCGTCGAGCAGCTCACGCAGCGCGCAGACCTCGCCGATCCGCTCGAACGTGCCTATTTCCACGACGGTGAGCGCCTCATTGAGCCGGACGCTCTGGCCGCGACGCAACTCCGCGACCTCCACCGCGGGCGATACCGCCACACGCATCCGGCGCCCCGAGGTGAACACGTCCACGGTGCCGTCGTCGAATGCGGCAAGGTAAATGCCGTATCCGCTGGGCGGCTGGGCCAGCCGATCGACCTCTTCGCGCAGTGCAAGGAGCTGACTGCGGGCATCACGCAGCGTCTCGACCAATTTGGTGTTCCGCTCGGTGAGCTGTGCCACCGAAGCGGATGCCTCGGCCAGACGCTCCTCCAGCAATCGGACGTGTCGGGGGGACTCGGTCAATCGGCGACGCAACAGCGTCACTTCGTCCTCGAGGACTCTGATCTGGGCTGCCAGATCGGGGTCGATGCCCCGGCCGACGGCGGGTCGGTCGCCCGGATGATCGTGCTGCACGACGCCACCTCCTCCCGTGTGGTTCTCAGGTTGTCAACGGTACGGGACTGAAGGCCAGATCGTGAGTTGACAGTGAAGCAACCGGTGTCGGATCAACGGGTGAACAACATCACGACCCTTCAGGGCAGCCGGGTGGACCACCTGGGCTTGCGCTGGGGGGTAGGTGGCGTGACGCCTTCGGCCAGTCGCCGGGTAGTGAGCAAGAAGGCGGTGTGCGCGACCATTCGGTGCTCAGGGCGCACGGCGAGTCCGACGACGTGCCATGGCCGCAGGAGGGTCTCCCAGGCGTGTGGCTCGGTGTAGCAGCCCACCTCCCGCAGTGCCTCGGTGATCCGGGAGAGCTGCGTCGTGGTGGCCACGTAGACGGTGAGCACGCCGCCGGAAATCAACGCGGCCGAGACGGTGGGCAGCAGTTCCCATGGGCTGACCATGTCCAGTACCACACGATCCACCGGCTGCTCCGCCGGATGGGTGGCCAGGTCGGCCACCCGAAGCTGCCAGTTCGGTGGTCGGGTTCCGAAGAATCGCTCGACGTTGCCGGCGGCATGCTCGGCGTGGTCGGGGCGCACCTCGTAGGAGATCACCCGCCCCCGCTCCCCCACCGCACGCAACAGCGAACAGGTCAGCGCCCCCGAACCGGCTCCCGCCTCCAGGACCCGCGCGCCAGGAAAGATATCTGTCCACATCAGGATCTGTGCGGCATCTTTGGGATAGACGACTTGGGCACCCCGGGGCATGGACAGCACATAGTCGGACAGCAACGGCCGCAGCGCGAGATACTGGGTGCCTGCCGCAGATGTCACAGTGCTGCCCTCCGGTAGTCCGATCAGGTCATCGTGTGCCAGCGCACCACGGTGCGTGTGGTACTGGGCACCGGGCTCCAGTAACACGGTGTGCTTTCGCCCCTTCGGGTCGGTGAGCTGTACCCGATCTCCGGGCTGAAACGGTCCACTGGGTCGGGTCATGGCGGGCCATGGTTCCAGACGAGCTTCCCGATGACGAACTGTCGGAGGGCTCGCCTACCCTGCGGGTCATGACTGAGACCTCGCCGACCACGGCACCTGCTGCGGGGGCGGGCGTCCGTCGTCGACCGGCGCTGTCCCCCTCTCGGGCGGCGGATTTCAAGCAGTGCCCGTTGCTGTACCGCTTCCGCGCGGTGGATCGGCTACCGGAGAAACCGAGCCGGGTGCAGGTTCGGGGCACCGTGGTCCATGCCACGTTGGAACGGCTGTTCGCGCTTCCTCCCCAACGAAGGGATACCGAGGCAGGTCGGGGGCTGGTGGAGTCGGCATGGCGCGACGTGCTGGCCGACAGCCCCGAGTTCGCCGAGCTGTTCGACGGTGCTGCGGATCCTGAGCTCACCGAGTGGCTCGATTCGGCCCGTGAGCTGGTGGAATCCTACTTCGCGCTGGAGGACCCGAGCCGGGTTCATCCCGAAGCCTGTGAACTGCTGGTGGAAACGGAACTGCCCACCACCGCTGTTGACGGCGGAGAACCAGTACTGCTACGCGGCTACATCGACCGGCTCGACGTCGCTCCCACCGGCGAACTCCGGGTGGTGGACTACAAATCAGGTGCGGCGCCGCGGGAGGTGTTCGAAGCCAAGGCGCTGTTCCAGATGAAGTTCTACGCCCTGGTGCTGCTGCGTATCCGGGGCATAGTGCCACGCCAACTGCGGTTGCTGTATCTGGCCGATCAGCAGACGTTGAGCTACACCCCCGACGAGGCCGAACTGGTCCGCTTCGAACGCACCCTGATGGCGATCTGGTCGGCGATCCGTCGAGCGGCGGTAACCGGGGATTTCCGGCCGAACCCGAGCCGATTGTGTGACTGGTGTGATCACAAGCCGCGTTGTCCGGCATTCGGGGGTACGCCACCTCCCTACCCCGGCTGGCCGCAGCCAACCGCAGAGGGCGCTGATACCTCCGGTCACGATGATGGCATCGACGACTGACGGGTAACCGGTGACGCGTTACCTCACAGGTAGCGGTAGACATCGCGGATAGTGATCCCCCGACCGAGCATGAGTACCTGCACCCGGTAAAGCAGCTGGGAGATCTCCTCGGCCAGCCGTTCGTCGGACTCATGCTCGGCTGCGATCCACACCTCGCCAGCTTCCTCAAGCACCTTTTTGCCCTGAGCGTGCACCCCGTCATCCAATGCGGCCACGGTCCCCGAGCCCTCCGGCCGCTCCCGGGCACGCTCGGTCAGCTCGGTGAACAGCTCATCGAACGTCTTCACGACGTGCCATCCTGGCACAGCAACTAACCAGCGCCATCCTGGCACAGCAACGAACCGAGAAGATCGGCGTCGACGCCGATCAGGGAATCCCTTAGCACCCGCCGCTCCCCCGGTCCGACAGGGACCTCACTGGGCACCACGAGCACTGTGCAACCGGCCGCCACCGCCGCTGCGACACCGGTGGGTGAGTCCTCCACCGCGACACACCCGGCCGGGTCGACGCCGAGCTGCGTCGCTGCCGAAAGATAGGGCTCGGGGTGCGGCTTGGTTCGGGCCACCTCATCCCCACATACCGTGACATCGAAATACTCGAGGCCGATGTAGCGCAACGCCACATCGGTGAGGTCCCGAGGGGTGGACGTCACGAGCGCGGCGGCCATGCCCGCATCCCGAACCGCGCGCAATGCGGCCTGCGCACCCGGGCGCCATCGCAGGTCGGTGCTGAACAGCTCCCGGGTCCGGTCGGTCAGCCATGCGAGGGCGTGGTCCATCTCGCCCGCTGCCGCCGGGCGTCCCAGCGCGACGAACATCAGCTCCATGGTCTGGGCCATGTCCGAGCCGACCATCGCCGCCCGCATGGCGGGTGAGAGCTCACCCCCCAGTTCACGGGCCAACTCGGCGAGCGAGACATCCCAGAGTTTCTCGGAGTCGACCAGCGTGCCGTCCATGTCCCAGAGGATGGCCAACGGCCTTACGAGTGGTATTGCGCGCCGGAACACGGTTACGCACTCACGACCCTCAGGCGTTGAAGTACTTGGCTTCGGGGTGGTGGGCGACGATCGCGTCGGTGGATTGCTCGGGATGCAGCTGGAATTCTTCGGACAGGTGCACTCCAATGCGTTCTGGCTGGAGCAAGGCGACGATCTTGGCCCGATCCTCCAGGTCCGGGCATGCCCCGTAACCCAAGGAGTAGCGCGCACCCCGGTACCCGAGCTTGAAGAATTCCTCCACATCGGCTGGGTCCTCCTGCGCCACCACGGCACCGGAGGTGAAGCGCAACTCCTCCCTGACCCGGCGATGCCAGTACTCGGCCAGTGCCTCGGTCAGCTGCACGCCCAGGCCGTGCACCTCCAGATAATCCCGATAGGCGTCCTTGGCGAACAACTCGCCCGCGTAGTCGGCGATTGCCTGACCCATCGTCACCAGGTGCAGCGCCACCACATCGACCTCGTCCGCGGCCACCGCCAGGTCGCGGGGCCGGTAGAAGTCGGCCAAGCACAACCGTCGGTCCCGACGCTGGCGGGGGAAGGTGAAGCGACAGGTCTCAGGCGCGTCGGGCCGGGGGTCGTTGAGCACGACCAGTGCGTCCCCTTCGGCGACCGCCGGGAAGTACCCGTAGACCACTGCGGCGTGCGCGAGCACCCCCTCGGTGGCCAGGCGATCCAGCCAGTACCGCAGCCGGGGCCGCCCCTCGGTCTCCACCAACTCCTCGTAGGAGGGGCCGTCTTTGCTGCGGGAACCCCGTAGGCCCCACTGGCCCAGGAAGGTCGCCCGCTCGTCGAGCATCGCCGTGAAATCACCCGAGGGGATGCCCTTGACCACCCGGGAGCCCCAGAACGGCGGGGTGGGAATCGGGACGTCGGTGGCCACGAGGGAACGGGCCGGTACCGGCGCCTCGGTCTCGACCTCCCGGGCCCGACGCGATTGGGCGATCCGTAGCGAACGTTCGCGGCGGGCTTTGCGCTCAGCCGCCTTGGCTTCCTCCTGGGGGTCGGCGACCACGACACCGCCCCGTTTCCTGGTCATGATCGACTCCATGAGCCGCAGGCCCTCGAAGGCGTCCCGCGCGTAGCGGACCTCCCCGGAATACAGCTCGGCCAGGTCGTTCTCCACATAGGAGCGGGTCAGCGCCGCGCCACCGAGCAACACCGGCAGCGAGTCCGACACACCCCGGGAGTTCATCTCCTGGAGGTTCTCCTTCATGATGACCGTTGATTTGACCAGCAGCCCCGACATGCCGATGGCATCTGCATGGTGCTCGGTGGCGGCCTTGAGGATCGCGCTGATGGGTTGCTTGATGCCGAGGTTGACCACCTCATAGCCATTGTTGGACAAGATGATGTCCACCAGGTTCTTGCCGATGTCGTGCACGTCACCCTTTACGGTGGCCAGCACCAGCCGCCCCTTGCCGGTGTCGCCTTCGGAGCGCTCCATATGCGGTTCGAGATGCGCCACCGATGCCTTCATCACCTCCGCCGACTGCAACACGAACGGAAGCTGCATCTGACCCGAGCCGAACAGTTCACCGACGGTCTTCATCCCGGCCAGGAGGGTGTCATTGATGATTTGCAGCGCAGGCCGCTGCACGAGTGCGGCGTCCAGATCCTCGGCCAGCCCGTTGCGGTCCCCGTCGACGATCCGGCGCTCCAACCGCTCGAACAATGGCAGCGCGGCGAGCTCCGCCGCGCGCGACTGTCGCGACGACGATGTCGTGACGCCCTCGAACAGCGCCATCAACTGCTGCAGCGGGTCGTAGTCCCCCTCGGGATCGCTCTCCGAGGCCCACCGCCGCCGGTCGTACACCAGATCCAGTGCCACGGCCCGCTGCTCGTCCGGGATCCGGGCCATCGGGATGATCTTCGAGGCATGCACGATGGCGGTATCGAGACCGGCCTGCACGCATTCGTGCAGGAACACCGAGTTGAGCACCTGGCGGGCCGCGGGATTGAGGCCGAAGGAGACGTTGGAGACCCCTAGCGTGGTCTGCACATCGGGATAGCGACGCTTGACCTCTCGGATCGCCTCGATGGTCTCCACCGCGTCGCGTCGCACCTCTTCCTGGCCGGTGGAGATGGGAAAGGTGAGGCAGTCGATGATGATGTCGCAGGTGCGCATGCCCCAGCTCGCGGTCAGGTCGTCGATCAGCCGGGAGGCCACCCGGACCTTCCACTCCGCGGTGCGGGCCTGACCTTCCTCATCGATGCACATCACCACCACGGAGGCCCCGTGCTCGCGGACCAGTTTCATGACCCGTTGGTATCGAGAATCGGGCCCGTCGCCGTCCTCGTAGTTGACCGAATTGACCACGCACCGCCCACCGAGGTGCTCCAAGCCAGCCCGTAGCACGTCGGGCTCGGTGGAGTCCAGCATCACCGGCAAGGTTGACGCGGTGGCCAGCCGCCCGGCCAGCTCAGCCATGTAAACGGCGCCGTCACGACCGACATAGTCCACGCAGAGGTCGATCAGATGCGCGCCGTCGCGGGTCTGCGCGCGGGCGATCTCCACGCAGTCCTCGAAGCGCACGGCAAGCATGGCGTCCCGGAATGCCTTGGACCCATTGGCGTTGGTCCGCTCGCCGATCATCAGCACACTGGCGTCCTGACGGAACGGCACCGCCGTATAGAGCGAGGAGACTCCCGGCTCAGGACGTGGCCGCCTGCTGCTTGGCGCGAGCCCCGAGACCGCTTCGAACAGGGTGGAAATGTGCTCACCGGTGGTACCACAGCAACCGCCGACCAGTCGGACACCGAACTCGGTGACGAAGCCGACCAGCGCGGTGGCCAGCTCGTCGGGGGTCAGCGGGTAGACCGCCCCGGTCTTGCCGAGTTCAGGCAGGCCGGCATTGGGCATGACCGACAGCGGTATCCGCGAGTGCTTGGACAGCTGCCGCAGGTGTTCACTCATCTCCGCCGGACCGGTGGCGCAGTTCAGCCCGATCAGGTCGATGCCCAGTGGCTCGAGCGCGGTGAGGGCCGCGCCGATCTCGGTGCCCAGCAGCATCGTGCCGGTGGTCTCCACGGTGACCTGGGTGATGATCGGGACGTGGCGTCCTTCGGCGACCATCGCCCGCCGCGCGGCGATCACCGCGGCCTTGCACTGCAACAGGTCCTGGCTGGTCTCGACCAGCACGGCATCGACCCCACCCGCGAGCAGACCACGCACCTGCTCGACGTAGGCGTCGCGCAGCGTCGTGAACGCGATGTGGCCCAGGGTCGGCAACTTGGTTCCCGGACCGACCGAGCCGAGCACGAATCGGGGCCGATCCGGTTCGGCGAACTCGTCGGCCACCTCCCGAGCCAACGCGGCACCGACCTCGGCGAGTTCGCGGATCCGCTCGGGTATGTCGTATTCGGCGAGGTTCGCCAGGTTGGCGCCGAAGGTATTGGTCTCCACCGCGTCGGCGCCCGCTTCCAGATAGCTTCGGTGCACCGCGCGGACCACGTCTGGTCTGGTGACGTTGAGGATCTCGTTACAGCCATCCAGACCTGCGAAGTCGTCTAAGGTCAACGGGACCGACTGGAGCATCGTTCCCATGGCCCCGTCGGCGACCAGAACACGGCGGGTCATGATGTCGAGCAAGGGCGACGGAGTGACCTGGGACATGGGATCAGGGTAGAGGCCGGGGGCCTCAACGGTTCCTGCGGCAACGCGTGACGGCCAGCACGGGCCAGGGGTCGTAGGCTGACACAGTGACCCATCTCGACACCTCGGCCGGCAACCCGCCCGCCCGTGGATCCGGGCAGCTGCCGGAGCTCACCGATCCCGTTCTGGTAGCTGCATTCGAGGGCTGGAACGATGCGGGGGACGCGGCCAGCACCGCGATCGAACATCTACAACTGAGCTGGGACGCGACACCGCTGGCGGAGATCGACCCCGAGGATTACTACGACTTCCAGGTCACCCGGCCCACTACCAAGCTTGTCGACGGAATCACCCGGCGGGTCGAGTGGCCCACCACGCGACTCTCGGTGTGCCGCCCACCCGGCGCGGCCTATGACGTGGTGCTGGTGCACGGTATCGAGCCGAACATGCGCTGGCGATCGTTCTGTGCCGAGTTGCTGCGCTATGTGGAGGAGCTGGGCGTCACCACCGTGGTGACACTGGGTGCACTGCTCGCCGACACGCCACACACCCGTCCTGTCCCCGTCACCGGCACGTCTTATGACGCCGCCTCAGCAGCCCGGTTCAAACTAGAGCGTTCCAAATACGAGGGCCCCACCGGGATCGTCGGCGTCTTCCAGGACACCTGTGTGCAGGCCGGTGTTCCGGCCATCTCCTTCTGGGCAGCCGTCCCGCACTACGTCTCCGCGCCACCTTCCCCTAAGGCCACGCTGGCCCTACTGCACCGCGTCGAGGAGGTACTCGACCTCGAAGTCCCCCTTGGTGCCCTGCCCGAACAGTCCGAGGAATGGGAGTCGACGGTCAGCGAGATGGCCGACGAGGACGACGAGGTCGCCAGCTACGTGCGCGCGCTCGAAGAGCGTGGCGACACCGAGATCACCCTGCACGAGGCCAGCGGGGACTCCATCGCCGCTGAATTCGAGCGCTACCTACGCCGACGCGGCCCCGGCGCCGCCGGCCCCCGCGGCCCCCGGTAGGCGTGGCCTGCGGCCCTGTGAGTGGCAATCGTCGTTATAGCCACCATCGCCGCTCACGGGTTATCCACAGGCAAGGGTGCCGTCCACAGATTAAACATAACGAGGTGTCGATCTACGGGTCGGACATGTGATCGTCACCATCGTGATCGAAAGTCATCGTCCACGCCTGCCAGGCGACCATGTGACCCCGCTCGCCTGGCAGCAATTGGTGCGCGATCAGCACGGGCTGCTCGACACCGATCAGCTGCGGTTGCTCGACATCGAGCCCGGTGTGGTCGTCGCCAACCTCGCTGCCCAGCGCTGGCGGCGGGTGCTGCCCCGCGTTTACGCTACCTTTACCGGTCCGCTTACCAGAGCCGCGAGGATCACTGCGGCGCTGCTGTACGGGGGTTCACGGGCGGTGCTCAGCCACGCAACGGCTGCCGAGGAGTGGCGGATGCAGCGGATCGACCCGCTTGCACCTGTGCACATCACAGTGCCCTACGGTTGTTCGGCGGTGTCGCAACCGCCGCACGTGGCAGTGCACCGGTCCCGGGCGTTCCCTCATCTGGTGGTCACTACAGATCCGGCGCGGACCAGCAAGGCCGACACCGTTCTGGACCTGGCGACCAGCGAGCCCACCGCAATAGCGGGCTTGCGGCGCTTCGTTGCTCTGGCGACCACGGGCCGAGTGCCGGTCAGAGAACTGCAGGGGCGGATTGAGGCGCGCCGCCCCTGGCGCTATGGCAAGGCTCTCACCGACGCGCTGCGCCTGCTGGCTGACGGCGTGCAGTCGGCGCTGGAGCAGCGGTACGCCTGCGACGTCGAGTTGGCGCACGCGCTACCGACCGGGCAGCGCCAGCAGCCCCTCGTAGTGGACGGCCGAACCCTATGGGAGGACGTCTGTTACGACCTGATCGGCATCCCGCTCACCATCCGACTCGACGGTCGGGCCTTCCACGATGCTCCCGAAGTGGCCTTCCGGGACCGCCGGCGAGACAACGCCGCCGAACTCGCCGCCCGTCACCGCCTGGTCTACGGC
>JBOHHD010000407.1:0-3821 GCA_050700515.1 Pseudonocardiaceae bacterium | reverse complement strand
GCACTGGACGTCATGCCGGCACGCGCCAGCGTTGCCGCCGCCCGGCGGGCCACCGTGAGGTCGGCGACCCGACTGGTACCCCTCTGCAGCCGCGAATCGACAGCCACGAGCCGGGCCCGCGCCGTCCAGCTCGGCCGACCCTGGCGCCGCAGCTGGTCGGCGGCGATCTCCGCGGCGGTTTCAGCCCCCTGCAGATCGTGCCGTAGCTGGGCCAGCCGGGCTGCCCGCAGCTGTGCTTCCGCGGCCATCAGCGCTACCCCCTGGCTCTCGAACATCTCCAGCGCCAACCGTGTCTGTTCGGTGGCCTCCGGGATGAGCCGCAGGTCCATGAGCACGTCGGCATACTCGACATAGAGCTCTCCCAGCGGCAGCCCGGCCGCGCTCCAGAGCCGACCCGCATCCTCGAACAGGGCAAGGCCCTCGGTAAGGCGACCCGCCTGCACAGTTGCCGCTGCCCGGCTTTCGGCCACCACTGCGGTGACAGCCGGGAAATTCTCGGCCGCCGCCGCGGCTTCGCCGAAATAGGCGAGAGCCACCTCCGGGCGATCACACTGTGCCTCGATGATTCCGAGATTGTTCGCGGCCATGGCCTGCACCTGGGGCGGGGTGGACGGGTCGGCCAGGACACGCCGGTAGAGCACCGCCGCCTCGGCCAACCGCCCCGTGTTCTGGCACAGCGCCGCCTGATGCGAGGCGAGGTCGGTAGCCATCTCCGGGCCGATCAACGGCGCGGCTCGGGCGAAGTCCCGCCTGGCCGCGGTCAGCCGCCCGAGCTCATGATTCACCGCCCCCCGGGTGACCAGTACCTGACCCAACAGGGCTGCCCACCCCAGTGTGCGCGCCATCCGGATCGCTTCGTCGAGCAGTGCCCTCGCCCGGACGTGGGCAAGGCGGGTCCGCTCGAACCAGGCCTCGGCCCGCAGAGCCAGGACCACCGCGGCCGGCTCATTCGCTGTCCGGGCCTCTGCGACGAGTCGCGCCGCATCAGGACCGAAGACCGTGGGGTCGGCGACAACCCGGGAGTACGCTCCCGCCGCTCGTATCAGGAGGTCCGATCTCGGCTCATCTTGCATACGGGTGTGCTGTCCCGGACTCAAGGGCAATGACGCTTTTCCCTAGGGAGCAAACGACCATGGCAACTCCTGTCGATCAACCGTCCGAATCGCGCTTCGGTCCTGCGGACCCCCGCCGCTCCACTGAGCGTCTTGAGGACCTGCACAGGATCTCCGAGCAAGTAGGCAACATCAACCGCCAGCTGAACGACACCACGGTCAGCAACGATCTGATCCGCGTATTGCAGGAGCGGCGTGCGCCGGAGAACCGTCTCGGACGGCGGGAGGATCTCGTCCCGGTCCAGTTCGACCCGGTGCCCCATCCACGGGGAGACATCGCGCTCGTCGCGCGGGGCGAGCTGCTCATCAGAGCTGAAGCGTTGCCGGAGGACCGTGCCCGGTCGCTGACCGAGAACTACGGCCTTCAGGTGCAGCCGGTCGAGGGTCTGGACAACCGCTTGATCCGGCTGCTGGCCCCCGACTTGCGCGGCTCCCAACTGGTCGAGCTGGCAAACTCACTCCACAAGGACGACACCGACGTATCGGTGAACTACGTGGCGCCGATGGGCGTCGTGTTGAAGGTCGGGCTCGGTGGCCCGGAGCACTCCGTGGCCAAGCAGCGGCCGACGCGGCCGGCACCGGGTCGGGGGGAACCGGTCCGGGTCGCGGTCATCGACACCGGCATCCCCCGCCAGGAGCGGGGTGACGGCTGGCTCACCGGACTCGTACGGGCAGACAACATCGATCCGCTCGATGTACTGCCGGCTCCGGATGGTTGGCTCGACCTCGGCGCCGGACATGGAACATTCGTCACGGGCATCATCCAGCAGGTCGCCCCCGATGCGGACATTTCGGTCTACCGGGCGCTGGACAGTGACGGCATCGGCGACAAGGTGCTGGTCGCCTCCGAGATGGTGCGCGCTGTTCGCGACGGTGCCCAGATTCTCAACCTGTCTTTCGGGCTGGAGACATTGGACGATCACCCCCCGGTCGCCTTCGAGGTCGCTCTGGAGATCATTAACGAGATCACCGAAGAAACAGGGCGAGAAGTCCTGGTGGTGGCTGCCGCAGGTAACTTCGGGCGCACGCGGCCTTCCTGGCCTGCCGCCTTCCACGATGTGGTCGCGGTAGCCGGTCTCGCGCAGGACCTCACCCCGTCCGACTGGTCGAGCCGGGGCCCGTGGGTGGACTGTTCAACCATGGCCGAGGGAATCTGGTCTACCTACGTGCCAGGTCAGGAATCCCCGCTCGTCGACCCTGAGCCGGAGGAATTCGTGCAGGATGACTGGGCCCTGTGGACGGGCACCTCGTTTGCCGCACCTCAGGTCGTGGGTGCGGTCGCAAAGATCATCCAGGAGAAGGACTGCACTCCTCGACAGGCCCTGCAGAAGCTGCTCACCGGCCGACCGGAGATCCCTGGATACGGTCGAGCCCTCCGGATCCTGCCCGCCACGTAGATCGTCCTCTCGGTACTCAGGTGGTGCTCTCCGCCCGGTGTCGGCTGGCCAGTGCAGCGTCGGGGCTGCACTGGGCACAGGGAGTGAAACCCAACTCCCTGGCCTCGCCCACCGGCAGCCGCTCGGCGCGCGCGGTATCGGGCCAAGAACAGGACTCCAGGTGGTAGCGCGGGTACTCGTCGACGACCAACACCTCGTCGGGCAAGTCCGACACCACCAGCAGGTCGGCAGGGTCGGTGTCCTCCTCATCGGGCACAGCACCGGCCGATGCTGCGTCAGCCGGCTCCGCCTTGGGTTTCGCCCGCAAGCGCCGTCGCAACCGTCGCCGCCGCAGGAGCAGGACCATCGCCGCCACTGCGCTGATCCCGACCGATCCCCAGGCCAAGACAACCTCGGCGGTGACAAGTGCAGCGATAAGCAGACCCACCGCCGACAGCAGCAGCAGTACAGCCAGCAAGAGCACCTCTCACCCCCCGCCCCGACGATACGACGCGCGGAGACTCACCGGGCTCCTGCGGAGCCTCAGATCAGTTACCGGCTTCAGCACGCGCGCTAAAACCGGAGGAGAAGCCCTGGTTGCGGACTGTTTCCGCTGGTGCTGCCGATCCTCGACCGTCCAAATCCCGAAGCTGCGACTCCAAATAGGTCTTCAGACGGGTCCGGTACTCGCGTTCGAACGTGCGCAGCTCATCAATCTTCTTCTCCAGGGCGCTCTTCTCCTGGTTGATCGCACCGAGGATCTCGGCGTGCTTACGCTGCGCATCACGCTCCAGTGAGGCAGCCTTCTCACGGGACTGCCGCTCCAGGGTCTCGGCCCTGGTCCGGGCATCGTTCAGCATGGTCTCGGCCCTGGTGCGGGCCTCGTTGACCATGCTGTCGGCCTTGACCCTGGCGTCGGAGAGCAGCTGCTCGGCCTTGGTCCGGGCCTCGCCCAGCATCCCGTCGGCTTCGGTCTTGGCCTCACCGGTCAGGCGGTCGGCCATCTCCTGAGCGAGGCCCAGCACCTTGGCCGCCTGCACATGATGATCGCCACCCGGCAAGGTGTGCTCCATCGTGGGCTGCGGCGGCACCGCCGCCATCATCGTCGGTCGCGGTGGCTCCGGCGGGCGCGAACTTCGTCCCAGATCGGGGGGCACACTGCTCAGCTGTTGGTCGAGCTCCTCAACCTGGTTGCGGAGATCGTTGTTCTCCTCGATCAGCCTGGACAGCTCGGCCTCAACCAGGTCGAGGAACGCATCGACCTCGTCCTCGTTGTAGCCCCGCTTGCCGATCGGCGGCTTACTGAACGCGACGTTGTGAACGTCGGCGGGGG
>JBOHHD010000406.1:0-4554 GCA_050700515.1 Pseudonocardiaceae bacterium | reverse complement strand
GAACTGGCTGGCCGAGGCCGTGCACGGGAACCTATTCCGGGTGGCTGCGCGGCGGCGGAAGGTCGGGGGATCCGGCGACGAACTGAGCGACTTCCACCACCGGGCAACGCGGGCCCGATACCTGCGCAAGCCGACGGTCCGCGGTCACCAAACTGGTCTGCAGCGACTCAGCAAGAGCGACGTACCAGCCGTCATAAACAGTGAGGTTCTCGCGCAGTTCCCACACTCGGTCGAGAAACAGCTCGAATGGGTACTGAGCGGTCTGCACGATCTTGATCTTCGAGACGGCACCGTGCGCCCGACCAGGACTCACCTCCCCGCGCGCCTGCATCGAACGGATCGCCGAGGTCGCCTCAGCCGCAAAGATCGACGGAACATGCAGCAAGGAGCGATCACGCAGCGCCGCCCGGGCATTGTCTCCGGCAGGCCCGGCCACCACCAGCGCGTCGACCAGCACGGAGGCGTCGAAAATGGTCAATGCGTCGCCCGGTCCGCTCGGAGCAGCGTGACCGAGGATCGGGTGGCGAATCCCTCGCCACCCTCGGAGACGAGCTGTTGCTCGACCTCGGCCACCAGCTCAGCCGGGGTCCGAGTCAGGGCATTTCGGGTCAGCTCAGCTCGTAAGTACTCCTGCATGCTCATGCCCGCCAGCGCGGCCCGCTGCCGGTAGATGCGGTGCACCTCGTCCGGTACGTCACGGATCTGGATCGTCGGCATGCACCCATTTTAGCGCTTATCGCGCGACGTTGCTTGTGTCGGGCAGTCCGCCGGCCCGTCGTCCCCGACGTCTGCGCGTCGGTCGATAGCCTCGATGACGATGCTGATCAACCTGTACTCCGACACGCAAACCCGGCCGGTCGTCGCCATGCGTGCGGCGATGGCGATCGCCGCCGTGGGAGACGAGCAACGTGGGGAGGACCCCACCGTCAAGGCCCTGTGCGCGCGAGTCGCCGCGCTGCTCGGCAAGCCGGCCGCGGTGTTCCTGCCGTCCGGCACGATGTGCAATGCGATCGGTTTCCGGCTGCACATCCGACCCGGCGGCGACGCGGTGCATCTGCACCCCACCTCCCATCCGGTCGTTGCCGAAGCGGGTGGCCCGGCAGCGCTGTCCGGAGCGGTACTCGCCCCGGTGACCGGCGAGGCCGGCATGTTCGCCGCCGACGCGCTGGAGACTGCGCTGTTCCCGGCCGGGGACCGCTACCGGCCGCGTTCCCGGCTGGTGTCCGTGGAGCAGACCACCAACCTGGCCGGTGGGCGGATGTGGCCACTGCAGCAGGTGCGCGCGGTGCTGGACGTCGCCACCCGGCACCGGCTGCGCACCCACCTGGATGGAGCCCGGCTGATGAACGCGGTGGTCGCCTCGGGAGTGCCGGCCGCGGAGTGGGCACGCGGGTTCGACACCGCCTGGATCGACTTCACCAAGGGCCTGGGCGCGCCCATGGGTGCCGTGCTGGCCGGGGCGGCCGAGTTGATCGAGGAGGCCTGGCGCTACAAGCAGATGATGGGTGGGGCGCTGCGCCAGGCCGGGATCGCCGCGGCCGGCTGCCTGTGGGCGCTGGACCACCATGTGGACCGGCTCGCCGAGGATCACGCCAACGCCCGGCTCCTCGCCGAGGGGCTCGCTGAGCTGCCCGCCGTCACGCTCGATCCGGCCACCGTCGAGACCAACATCGTGGTGTTCGGGCTGGCCGACGCACCCGGGTTCTGTGCCCGGCTGGAAGCCGAGCACAAGGTGCGGATGGGCGCGTTGGGCCCGCGGCTGGTCCGCGCAGTGACCCACCACGACGTGGACACCGCCGCTGTGCGCCGCGCGGTGGACGCCGCGGCGGCGGTGCTCGCGGCAGCTTGACCGCTCGTTGTCCATCCCGCCTCCACCGCACTCACGGGCTCCCTACGCCAGACCACAGTGTCCCGGTCGCCGGTCCGTGATCGGGGCGCCCATGTGGTCGAAAAGGTGAGGTCGTCCCAGGGCGGTGGTGAACTGGACCCCATCTGATGTCGCGGGGTCTGCGATAGCGCCAACGATGTGGTCGGGTCGGATCAGCGCGACGTAGCGGTCGCGCCTGAAGAACCGGGTCAAGGCTGCGACGTCGCCGTTGACCAACGGTAGCCCTGGCTTCGTTGCCAGGGCTTGGGGATTGGCCGGGTCTCCTGCCCAGAGGATCGCGCCGGCGGCCATCCTGCGGTAAATCCTTTCGCCGTCGTCGGAGAGGACGTCGGGAACGCGGTGTCCGAGGCCCTTGTCCCACCCCTGGAGCAGTTGCGACTTTCCGTAGGAAACGTCGAGCATCGAGAATCTGCGTGTCATGGCGCCGGCTGACTGGCCAAAGCCGAACAACGCGTTCAGGGCGCGTACCAAGGCCACACGGTGGTGTGGTCGTGCGGTCTGGAATCGTTCGGCGATGTCGGTGAATGACTGCACACGGCGACCGATCAGCGAGGTCCGCTCAGCGGAGTAGGATTCGAGCAACGCATCGGCGTCGGCCGTGGGATCGGTCGCAGCGGCCGACAGCTTCCAGGCCATGTTGTGGGCGTCCTGAATTCCGGAGTTCATGCCTTGACCGCCGGCGGGGCTGTTCAGGTGCCCGGCGTCGCCAGCGAGAATTATTCGTCCATACCGGAACCGGTGCGCGCAACGTTTGTGCTTGTGATAGACGCTTCGCCAGATAACCTCAACCGAACCGGGTCCGAACAGTTCCTGGGTGAGGTCGATAATATGGTCGTGCAGCGCCGGACCGCTCAGGCGGTCATCGACGGCCTGCTCGATGATCCGCCAGACCCGGTCGCCGAAGCGGATGCCTACGACGATGCCTCGGTGGTCGAGGATGGTGGGCCACTCGTCAGTGCGATCCAGTTTCGCGTCGATGCGCACGTCGGCGAGCAGCGCTTGGGTAGGGTAGGTCTTACCTGCCAGTTCGACTCCGAGTTGATCACGTACCCTGCTGTGCGCGCCGTCGGCGCCGACGAGGTAGCTGGCCATCTCGGTCGTCTCGGTCCCCCCACATCGGATGCGTATACGCACGCCGGTGCTGTCTTGCTCGAAGCCGAGCAACTCGGTCGCGAACCGTACGTCGACCAGCCCGGTAGCCTCGACGGCAGCCAGTAGTATCGTTTCGGTGCGATCCTGGGGAATCGCCAGAGCGAACATGGCCGCTGTCTCATCGGCGAGCTTGGTGAAGTTGACGTGTAAGATCTGATGATCGTTGTCAGGTTCACGAAGTCGGACATGTGGCACACGGTTCCCAGCCGCGAGCAGCGGGGCAAGCACCTCCCATTGCCGAAAGATTTCGAGTGTACGAGGGAGAATCAGGGTCGCCCGGGAATGGAGATCGAGGTTCTCCTTCTTCTCGAGTACGACGCTGCGGACGCCGGTTCGAGCCAGTCCGAGAGCGACCGCGAGGCCCACTGGACCAGCCCCGCTGATCGCAACTGGTGCGGAACTATCCGACGGTGTCGACACCGGGGCGGCTGAACCATCCAGGGGGTTAGTGCGGGGCGTGGTCATGGGTTGCGCGCTCCTTGCAGGGTCACAGTCCCGAGCCAGGCACGGCCGGCGTCGGGAACGCCTCCGACGAGTTCGGCTGGCACGGTCCTGTCGTCTTCGGCGGCGACCTCACGAAGATCATGAACGGTGGGGCGCCAGCGGAAGGCCAACGCCTCGCCGAAGTCCACCTCGAACACGGGGGTGGCACTGACCATCGAAGTCGCGCCTCCAAAAAGAATGATCATTTTGTTTGGGAAGATTACTGCACCTACCGGGGGTGATGTCAAACAGAACGCATGTTCGGTTTAGGGTGGGTGGGTGCCCCCGGTGTCCCAGCGCTACCGCGACGCTCGCCGCCGTCAGATCGTCGACGCGGCCCGGCGGTGCTTTGCCCGCGCCGGGTTTCACGGCACGTCGATGCAGGACCTCTTCGAGGAGTCCGGACTGTCGGCCGGTGCGGTGTACGGGCACTTCGCTGGTAAGGACGATCTGGTCAGCGCGATCATCGAAGAGGTCCTCTCCGAGGTCGCGGCCGCGCTCGACATCCTCACCGATACCGAGCCTTTTCCGCCGCCGCACCAGGTCATCGGCCAGGTGTTGGAAGTGCTCGACCGCCCATCGCACAGCGGCGAGCTCGCCCGTCTCGCGGTCCAAGTCTGGGCCGAAGCCGGGCGCGATCCGGAGCTGGGCGCCCGGCTATCGCGCTACTACCGCCAGATGGGGGACCGCTTCACCGCTCTGGTGCAGCGCTACCAGCGCGACGGAGCCCTGACCCGCGAGGTGAGCGCACAGCACATCGCACAGGTCCTCACCGCTCTGGGCCCAGCGTTTCTCTCGCAGCGCGCCCTGCTCGACGACGTCAGCGCGGACACCTTCGCGCATGGATTGCGCGGACTGCTCACCGGACCGTCCCGGCCGCCATCGGTGTCGTAGGCCCCTTCCAGCGCGGCATCAGCAGACCCCCGCCCCGCTCCCAGCGACCGGGCCCGGCCCATCGCGCTAACCCGGCAACGGCAGTTCGGCCGCTGATGGCGCGTAGGGCCGTCTGTGATCGTTGTTTGGGGAGAAAC
>JBOHHD010000405.1:0-6280 GCA_050700515.1 Pseudonocardiaceae bacterium | reverse complement strand
GGCCTTGATCCGATCGGCCCGACGGGTCGAGTCCGCGATGGCCTTGAGGAAGCTGGCCAGCGGTGGCAGGGTCCGATACGGGTCGTCGAGGGTGTTGGTGACGTGCAACGGCATCCGGTCGGCCACCGCCAGCTCCACCCCACGGTGCGCCAGCAGGTCGGTGAGCCGCAGCTCGCTCACCGCGTAAGGCCCCATCTGCAACTCGAACCCGACCAGCCGCCCGGCCATGGAGCTGAGCACCTCACGCGCCTCGCCCGTGCCATCGGAGCTCTCGACCCGGTCGAACACGGTGTCGAGGATGCGGAGCAGGAACGTGCCGGTACCGGCCGCCGGATCGACGACCCGCACATCGTCGGCGCCCAGACCACGGGACAGGCCGAGTCGGGTGCGCAGCGCGTCGTCAGTGAGCCGGACCATCGGCTCGACCAGCTCGACCGGCGTGTAATAAACGCCGGACTCCTGCCGCAGCGCCGGGTCGTACTCGTCGAGGAAGTGCTCGTAGAGATAGAGGTAGGTGTCGCGGCTGCCGGAGCGAACACGTTCCCAGTCCACCGCGCCGATGACACGCAGGAGCGTGTCGAGGGTGACCTTGAACGGTCCGGTCTCCTTCGGTGAGCCGCCGAACTGATCGGTGAGAACTTGCAGCGCCCGGCCCATCAGGGTGTTGCCCGCCGAGATCAGATCACCGATCTCGTGATAGCCCCGGTTCTCGAAGGTGATGCCCCGACTGCGGGCATACAGCAGGCCGAATGTCACCGTCTGCGCGTAGCCGTCAGCGAACTCGCCGTCGTCGGCGGTGGGGAACAACAGCTGACGCCAGTCCGCGGCGAGCCCGCTGAACAGCTGCTTGTCCGGGTCCGCACCGGCCTTGACCCACGCCCGCTCCCGAGCGAGCTGGTCGGCGACCTCATCGCGGAGCAGCCGGCAGGCCGGGGCGACCGCACGGACGAGCGCGCCGACGTTGCGGATGGGCGCAGGCGCCCATCCGAGGAACGTGACGAGCAGCTGCTCGAACGCCGGCGTCGGCACCCGCAGCTCGCCGGAACCCTCGGTCAGCGTGCCCTCGAGGGCGATGATGTCGCCGATCCGGACACCGGTCTCGTACCGCGCCCACGCGGTCCCGTCGGTGTAGATCAGATTCGGCAGGTTCGACAACCGCGCCCACTGCCGGCGGTTGTGCTTGCCCCCCAAGTTGGGCGCGTCCGCGCCGAGTCCGGGCTTCTTGATCTCGATGTAACCGCAGATCGCGCCATTGACCTGCACCGCGTAGTCCGGCCGCACCTGCAAGTCCGACAACATCGCCTCGCCGACCGGCACCACCGTCAGACCGTGTCGGGACCCGGTCTCCTTCACCAGGGTGACCAGCGGCGCGCGCAACGCCTCTTCCGGTTCGCCGGCACCCGTCCTCAACTGCTCCCGCGCCGACCGGCCGAACCTGTCGACGGCCCGCGCCAGCCAGGACGGTGGCTCGTAGCCCACCAGCAACTCCCCTCGTCGACAACGGCACTGACCCTATCGAGCCGGCACGACAGAATTGAACAACCGCGCCCCGGAACGGGCTGGATACCGGACGGCCGCAGATCACGTGCCGGGTGAACGCCCCGGCTCAGGGACGGGTCAAGGCGGCGACCACGCTACGAGCCTCGAATACCCGACCCTGCGTGCGCCCGGTGCACTCGATGAGGACGCCGAGCTCAACGAGCTTGCGGACGGCATTGTTCGCGGCCTGGAAAGATTTGCCGGTGAGTTCGACGACGGCGCTGACCGTGACATAGGGGGAGGCGATGAGAGAATCGGCGACGTCGCGCGCGAGGCCGGTGGCGCCCGCCTCCCGCAGTACCGTGAGGTGGCGCTCCTGCACATCGAGTAACGCGTCGACGCGCATGGCCGTGTCAATGGCCGAAGCCTCGAGCCCGGTGGCGAAGAAACCGACCCATCCATTCCAGTCCCCCCGCGCGCTGACCTCAGCCAACCGCTCCTGGTACTCCACCCGGCGAGCCTCGAACCACGGAGAGATGCTGAGTAACGAGTCGTTCAACACGCCGTCCTGCATGAGCTGCAGTACGACCAACAACCGGCCGATCCGCCCGTTGCCGTCGTGGAACGGATGCAGCGCCTCGAACTGGTAATGCGCCAACGCGGCGGCCACCACCGGATCACGGGGACGAACCTCGGCGGAATTGACCCAATCCACCAAGTCCTGCAGCCCAGCTTCGAGATCCAAGCCGGGTGGCGGCGGCACGAACCGCGCGTCGATGATGCTCCCGCCACGGCTGCCGATCATCACTTGGATCTCGCGCACACGCCCGGTGTGACCCGCGTCCGCAGGAGTGCCTTCGATCAGCAGTCGATGCAGCTCACACAACATACCCACGGTGATCCGTCGCCCATCGGCCCACCAGTCGAACGCAGCCTCGGCCATATACACGTAATTGAGAACTTCGCGCAGCTGAGCCGAAGGAGAAGCAGCTCCCAGTACCTCGGCGGCCAGGACCTCGCCCAGCGGCACGAACAGTCCCTCCAGCGCTTTGGCTTGACTCAGCGAGACCGAAGTTCAAGCAAAACCCCGTTTCACTTTAACTCTGGACCGCCGGATTCAACCTGACTTCAACTCGTTCGACGCTGCCTACAGGCAGCGCGGGCGCGTAATGGATCATCATCGGGGCGAAGCCTGCTGTCACCGCCGGCGAAGACGACTAACGATCTTGACGACGAGCCAGTGGTGGCCTCTCGGCCAGCGGCCTCGGTTAGAGCGAAAAAGTTATTGACTAACTTCTGTTAGTTAATAACACTTCAGGTCGTGAGCTCTCGGACAGGCGTGGTCGTCGTCGGAGCCGGGCCGACCGGCCTTGCCCTCGCTTGTGGGCTGTCGGCCGGCGGGGTGCCGGTGCGGGTGCTCGACAAAGCCACCGGGCCGGCCCGGACTTCGCGCGCGCTGGGTCTGCAACCACGGGGCGCCGAGGTGCTCGACCGGCTCGGCGCGCTGGGTGACCTGCCCGATCGGTCCATCGGAATCGGGCAGGTGGCGGTGCACATCAACGGACGGCACATAGCGAGCCTGCGAGTCGGACAGCGCACGAAGCTGGTCACCAGAGCCGGCCTGCTCGTCTCCCAGGCGGAGATCGAGGCCGCGTTGCGGCACCGTCTCGCCGAGCTCGGTGGGCATGTCGAGTGGGGCGCTGACGTGGTGAGTGCCGAGCAGGATCCCCATGGCGGGACCGTCGTACTGGGCGGCGGCGCCACGGTGCACGCCGACTGGATCGTCGGGTGCGATGGCGCGCACAGCAGGGTGCGCAAGGCGGCGGGCATCGGATTCCCCGGTGTCCCCCTCGTCGAACGCTTCCTGCTCGCCGATGTGCACGCCGACCTGCCGATACCACGCGACACCGTGTCGGTGTGGTTGCGGGGAGCGGACCTGCTCGGGGCGTTCCCGTTGCCGGGCGAGGACCTGTGGCGGCTGATGGCTCCGGTACCGGCGGGTGGGGCGGACGAGGAGACCGTCCAGTTGCTGGCCCGGATGCTGGCGCAACGCAGCGGGCTCGCGGCGTCCTCGATCGGGGTTGCCGAGTGGGCGTCAGGCTTCGGCTTCCACCGCCGGCTCGCCGAGACCTACCGGCGGGGGCGCCTGCTGCTGGCCGGCGACGCCGCGCACATCCACAGCCCGTTCGGGGGCCAGGGCATGAATACCGGCCTCGGTGACGCCGAGAACCTCGCGTGGAAGCTCGCGCTGGTCTGCGCGGGCCGGGCACAGCCGACCTTGTTGGACACCTACCAGGCCGAACGCCGACCGATCGCCACTGAGGTGCTCGCCTCCACCAGTGGCATGACCCGGTTGATCCTCGGTGACACCGCTCTCCTCCGGCTCATGCGCGATCACGCATTCGTGCCGTTACTGAACCGGCCCTGGATTCAGCGGCTCATCTGGGAACACGCCTCGCAGCTGAAGGTCAACTACCGGCGCGGCCCACTCGCCCGGTGGACGTTCACCACCGGCCCGCGGCCAGGCGATCGGGTTCCCGATCTGGCCTGCCGGCACGCCGACGGCCGCCCCACCCGGCTGCACGCTGAGCTCGGTTCCCGATGGGCGCTGCTCGTACCCGACGCGCTCGACGCCTGCGTGCCGGTGGCCCGCAAACACCTGGGTGAGCACGCGGTCACCGTGCTGATCCCCAGCCGCGGCCGGGTCCATCAGCCGATGCTGGTGCGGCCCGATGCGCACCTGGGCCGGCGCGGCGCCCCGATTGCTCTCGACCGGTGGCTGGCAGGCATCCTCGGCCGGTGACGTCACGCTCGGATCAGCCACCGACCGGGCTGCGCGCCCAGCGGAAGGCCCGGACCAGGCAGACGATCCAGGACCATGCCCTGCGGTTGTTTCTCACCAAAGGCTATGAGGCGACCACTGTGGACGAAATCGCCTCGGCCGCAGGCGTGTCCCCCATGACGTTCTTCCGCTACTTCGCCGGGAAAGAAGCCGTTGTCGAAACCGATGATTACGACCCGATGCTGGCCGAGCTCATCCGGCAACGACCAGCCGATGAAAGCCCGCTGACCGCCGTGCATCAGGCGATACTGCAGGGGTTGTCCGAGGTCTACCGCACCGATCGGGACGCTATTCTCACCCGCACCCGACTCATCCTGGGGACCCCCGCGCTGCGGTCCCGACAATGGCGCAATCTCGACGCCACCCAAGCATTGTTCGCCGAGGCCATGGCCGGACGCTTGAACACCGCGGTCACCCTGGATATCCGGGTCCTGGCCGCGGCTGCGGTGGCGGCGCTGAGCACTGCGATCAGCGAATGGGCGAACAACGACGGTGCCGATGACCTGGCCATCCTGGTCGACAGCGCATTCCACGCGCTGAGATCAATGGCTCACCAATAGTAACAGCAAACCACTGGGCTCACGTCTCGTAAATGGGCACGATGGTCGCCCGGCCCAGGGTGTGGGAGAACAGGGTGAACCCCAGGAATGCAGGCGTGGCATCCGTCTCGATGTCGAGTGTTTCGACGTCGACGGCGTGGATCACGAAGAAGTAGCGGTGCATCCCGTGACCCTCCGGTGGGGCCGCGCCGACGTATCGGGCCGTTCCCGCGTCGTTGCGCAGTACGACAGCCGAGGACGGCAGCAGTCCGGACTCCGGATTCCCGGCATCAGCGGGTAGCTCCGTGGTGTCGACGGGCAGGTTGGCGACCGCCCAGTGCCAGAAGCCGCTCGCGGTCGGGGCGTCCGGGTCGTAGCAGGTGACGGCGAAGCTGCGGGTTTCGGGGGGAAAGCCGGTCCACGACAGGTGTGGCGAGATGTCCGCACCGCCTGCGCCCATGATGCCGCTGAGCTGCGCTTTCGGCAGCAACTCGGCATCGGAGATGTCGTCGCTGGCCACGGTGAACACAGCGACCTGGGGCAGGAAGGCGTACGGGTCGGGGGGTCTCGTCATACCTGACTCCTCTCAGCGGTGAACCGGCCGTGCAGCAATGATCGCAGCCCCGCGCGGACGCTCGGCTTCGACGTGGCCGGCGCGGCCGCGATGGTCGTCACCCACGCACTGAAGCGTCCCGGGTTTCGTGCATACCTCTGTTTGTGTGTGCGGCCGGGTTGGTCGTGGTGGTCGTAGCGTAGTGGTCGGCCTCGGCTTTGGTGGGTGGGCGTCGGTCGAGGTGACACCTGAGCCGGTCGTTGTTGTACCAGGCCACCCAGGCGGAGGTGACGCCTTCGAGGTCGGCCAGGGTGGCCAGCGGCCTGTGCCGAAACGGAGAGTCATCGCGGACGCATTCGGTTTCATACAGGCCGATGGTGGTCTCGGTCAAGGCGTCGTCGAGCGCGTCGCCCATGGTGCCGATCGACGGCGTCAGCCCGGCCGGCATCAGGGTCTCACCAAAGCGCACGGCCGTGTACTGTGAGCCGGCGTCGGAATGGTGAATCGTGCCCCCCTCCAGCGGATGGCCCTGTCTTGCGCGACAGGCCACGGCTTGGCGGATTGCCGACTCGACGAACGGGGTTTCCTTGCTGAGGGAGCATTCCCAACCCACGAGGAGACCGGCGAAGGCGTCGAAGACCAACACTGCAGATGAGCCCACATCGTCAGACTTCCCTACAACGACTGCCGGTGTCCGGCGACCCTGCTCCTCCGGCGTATAGTAATCGGCCAGCATTTCGGTAATCGACATGTCCCCTAACGCGCGTTTCGCCGGTGCCCTGGCCACGTGCGCAAAGTAGGTGCGCGGGGCGATCGCCACGCCGAGAAAAGTCAATGCACACCAGATCGGTGCGACCGGAGAACCCC
>JBOHHD010000404.1:0-3275 GCA_050700515.1 Pseudonocardiaceae bacterium | reverse complement strand
AGCTCCCGCCCGGTGATCGCGTTGAGCACCGTGGCGTTGCGCACCGCGCCGATTCCCAGGTCGGGTGCGGCCACGCCGTGGCTGTGCAGGTCGGCATTGGCGACGAAGATCCGCCCGGTCACCGCCGGATCGAGCTCGACGGAGTGGTCCAGCCGGACCCGATAGCGGCCCCGGGAGTCGCGTCGCAGCAGCGGTGTCAGCGGCGCCAGGAACGCTGGCTCGCGCTCGGTGTATCCCGTGGCGGCCACCACGAGATCGGTTCGGGCCACCACTGCGGCACCGGTGTCGCGGTGCCGGCAGCGCAGCTCCACCCCGCCGGCCGGATGCGGGAGCGCCGATTCGACAGTCATCCCCGGTTGCAGCGTCACCGGCGCCAAGGCGTGGTCGAGCTCGCGGCGATACAGCAGATCGTGCAGCTCGTCGAGGGTCTCGGTATCGATGCCCTTGTAGTGGCGCCATTGCTCCGCGACCAGACCCTCACGAACGTCGGGGGCCAGCTCGTGGAAGTGGCGCACGTAATCCGGAGTGGTCTGCTCAAGGACCAGTTTGGTGTAGTCCAGCGGCGCGAACGAGGGAGTGCGGGTCAGCCAGCTCACCGCGGGGCCTCCGGCGAGGTTGCGTCGCAGCAGGTCCAGCACCACCTCGGCGCCGGACTGGCCGGAGCCGACGACGGTGACGTGCCCGGCGGCCTCGACGTCGCCGATCCGGTGCAGGTAGTCGGCGCTGTGCAGCAGTGCCTCGCCGGGCAGCCGGGCCAGCCCGGATGGCAGATACGGCTCGGTGCCCACCGCGAGCACCAGATCGCCGGCGGTGAGCCGGAGCAGACCCTTGCCTCCCCGCGCGACGTCCACCGCGAATCGTCGATCCTCCCAGCGGATCTCCTGTACCCGATGAGAGAACCGCACGGTGGGCAGCTTGGCGGCCGCCCACCGCAGGTAGTCCTCGTACTCGCGGCGGCTGGGATGGAACCGCTCCCGGACGTAGAACTGGTACAGCCGATCGGCCTCGGCCAGATACGCGAGGAAGGACAGCGGGTGGGTGGGTTCGACCAAGGACACCAGATCGGCCAGGAAGCTGACCTGCAGCGAGGCGTCGTCGAACATCAGACCCGGGTGCCAGCGCAGTTCGGGCGAGCTCTCCAGCACGACCAGGTCCAGCTCGTCCACGCCGGAGGCCAGCGCGGCCAGGCCGAGCCCGAACGGCCCCGCCCCCACGGCGATGACGTCATGGTGCGCGCTCACCGAGGCAGATCCTGCGCGGTGCGGGGCCGGATGAACAGCGCAGCGGTCTTCTCCGGCAGGGTCAGCTCGCCGCAGTGCCGGAACCCGGCGGCGGCGAAGGCCCGCAGCGAGGCGACGTTGCGAACATCGGGCTCGGCGATCACCCGGCGGCAGGCGGGATCGGCGGCGAACAGTCCCTCGGCGATGGCGTGCAGCAGCGATCGGCCCAGCCCGCGGCCGGTGCGGCTGGGTTCCCCGATCGCGACGTGCACCCCCAGGTCGTGCTCGCCGGCGGGGTACAGCGCAGCCATTCGGTCCCGCCGGACCCGGTAGAGCTCCAGGTAGGCCACGGCGGTGTCGTGCTGAAACGCCAGGCACGGCAACGAGTGACTCCCGGCGTGCTGGGTCGCGATCTCCTTGGCCCAGCGATCCGCACCCCAGGCCTGCTGCCAGAAATCCGCGACGTGCGGCTGCGCCATCCAGCGCACCACGAGGTCGAGATCGGCGCCTTCGGGCTCGGCGGGGCGGACCCGCCAGGGGTGGCTCAGAGCCGGTACCGGAAGGGGTCGGGTCATCGCGCCACCAGCGGGTTGGGCGCGTCCAGGTACACCGACTGGGCATCCAGCGGAGCCACTACCTCGTCGATGCCGTGCAGCCGGGTGAGCAGGTTGCCCTTGCACGGCAGGGTGGGCTCCTCCAGCCATCGCCGAGCCAACCGGTCACCGTCCGGGCCGGCCGCGGCGAGGGTGGGAAGCGCGGCACGCAGCCGGGCGGACAGGGCGTCCAGCAGCTCCGGTTCGCTGGCCAGCCCGTCCACTGCGAGGCAGCCGACCACGGCCAGGACCTGGTTGCGCAGCAGGTAATAGGACAGCCGCTCGTCGACGATCGCGTCGTCGACCACGGCCAGAGTGGACTCATCGATCCCGCCTGTGCGGAGCAGGGCGGGCAGATGCGAGGCGGCCAGGTAGTAACCCTGATTGTCCCGGTAGGCACCACCGGACACCCGTCCGTCCGGGGTGGTGCGGACCAAGGTGTTCTGCTGATGGGCCTCCAGGCCGATCCCGGTGGCGGCGTAGAGGTGCAGCATCGGCACCAGCACCAGGTCGGTGTAGTCGGCCATCCATTCGACCGGGTCGAGCCTGCCTTCGGCCACCAGCGAGCCGAGGCGGGAGCAGCCGCGTTGCGGTCGGGGGGCGACCAGCCCCACCAGGGTGCGCAGCTCGGCGATCTCCTCGGGCACCTCGCGGACCGCCACGTCCAGCCCGGTCAGCCGGGGCCCCTCGGGGTGTTGCGGCTCGTCCACGGCGAGCCAGGCGGGGTCCCGCACGATGGAGAACTGCGGGTATGCGGTGGTCGTGGCGGTGGCGTACCCGGCATCCAGGAGACGGTGCACTTCCAGCCCACGCCGCAGTTCGGTAGGGGTGGACTCGCGTCGCGAGTTGGTGATCCGCAGCCCCACGGACAGTTTGAGCATCACCTCCGCGCCGGGCCGGTAGACGGTGCGCCAGGAGGAGGTGGGCCACCAGGGCTCGCCACGCTCACCGAGCGGTTCCAGCAGGCCGGCCGCCACCAGGGCGGCCACCCGGGGCCGGCGCAGCACGTCGCGGGCCTGCCACGGATGGGCGGGCACCAGTACCCGGCCGGTGACGTCGAGAACACCTGCCAGGTCGGCAAGCCCTGCCAGGTCGGCAAGCAGAGTGGCGGTATCGCGGCCTCGCAGTGCCGGGGAAGTGGCGACCGCGTCCTGGGACACCACCGACGGGTCGGCGGCGAACCAGTGCAGCCGGAAGGACCCCCGCAGTTCCGGCGACCACGCGGCGACCTCGGCGAGGGTGATGCCATCCCGGCTCTTCGGAGCCGGGTGGTGCAGGTGGCCCAGCAGCAGTGCCTGCTCCGCGTCGAGGAAGGGATCCGTCGCGGCTGGTGCGTCCGATCCGGCGAGGAATGCCTCGACCATGCGGACCGACTCCGCGGTTCGCTCGATCAAATCCGCCGTCTCGCCGGGCGGGACACCGCCGGGGCGGGCCCCGCCGCAGGCGGCGGCCTCCGCGGCGA
>JBOHHD010000403.1:0-1524 GCA_050700515.1 Pseudonocardiaceae bacterium | reverse complement strand
CTCCCCCACGGTAGGAGCCTGACCAGCGAGCAACCACCCGCAGACCGGCCGCTGCGGGCCACTCACCTCCAGGGTCCGCGCCGCCGACTCCTGCTGAGCGAGGGCCTCAATCAGGCTGACCAATCGGCCCAACCACCCACCGGTGCTCAGCAACTCATCACACGCCTCGGCCAAGGCCGCGGTCGGCGCGCGTTCGGCCTTCTCCACCTTGCCGATCAGGTCACCCGAGTAGTTGATCAGCGCCCCGAGCCGATCGTGCGATAAGCCCGCTCCCAGGCGGCACCGTCGCAGCTCGGCACCGAAAAAATGCCGCACCGAAACATACGGCGTCAGCTCCCGCGGAATCTGCCCCACAAACCCCTCCCGAGTACCGGGGATGCGGACACCGATCACGGTCCGCATCCCACCATTGACTTTTGCCCGACGAGCGGCCTCAATGGTCACCAGCAAGCGAGCGTGATCCTAACGCCCAACAACCGAACCGAGTCAAGAAGTCACGAAGAAAGGGTAGTGCACTTGCCACCATCGGCCGACATGGCCAATTCGAGAAGCGAGGGGCATAGAATCAGGCGTTCAGGAATACAGTGGGCAAGATGAGGCGGACGGATCCACGGCTTCCTAGTCCTCTTGAGTCCTGCGTTTGCTGCGCTGTCATCCGGGTCGGTCGGTGATTAGTCAGAGTCCGTGGCGGCCAGCACTGCGAGCCTTCGACGATCCGAAGCGGCGACGACCTGACACACACTCCAGACCACCTGTTTCAATCATCCAAGTGACCCGCCGCTATGTCACGAGTGGCACTGAAGCGCAGGAGCGCGCCGAGTTCGCGGTCCGGACTGACGTTTCTGCCGTACAGGGGGCTGCACGGCGTTGTGGCCAGCCGTAGTGCGAGTTCAAGCAAATCTGGGTCGGGATTGCTGTCGTGGCGCACCTCGACGAGGTGGGTGAATTCGATCATGATGCCGACCACGCTGCGATTAGCTGTCCGGGCGAACCGGCAGGGCCGCATCCTTTGCAGTTCGTCATCGACGATCGCCGATGGTGTGCCGTGGGCGGTGAGGACAGTAGCGATTTGCTGGGCAATCCTGGTCGACAGGGTGCCGGCGGGCGCCAGCGGCATCAGCACGGGCAGCAACGTTGTCTCGTTGACGAGCAAAGCCACCTGGGGCTTCCAGAACAGGGCGGTCGCGTACCACTCGCCCAGCAGCGTCGTCGATTGCTCGCCGTCCTGCAGGGTCGGTGGGCCGACACGGTGGAGCAGCTTCTGCGTCGCGCGCACGATAAGCACTCGGTAATCCTGCCCGAGGCTCCCAACGAGGGTGACTCCACATGCCGTATTACGCGCCTTGGGAGGTTGTTCAGTTGACTGCACCAAGTTCCGTTGATCAAGACGACGGCAATCCACTATGGAGGGACTTGGTGTATGTCTGATCTGCAAAGGCAACTCATGGATGGCCGGGTGGACCTCCGCGGGTCGGTGTCGTCACGGCGGCGACCGGAACGCTTCCCCCGTTCGTGGTCGTAGAC
>JBOHHD010000402.1:0-10551 GCA_050700515.1 Pseudonocardiaceae bacterium | reverse complement strand
TGGCCGCAGTGACCCACCCTGAGCCGCGCCGCACCACACCGGGCGACACGGTCATCACCGATGAGAGGGCTCGAGGGCGCAAAATGCCAATGAGCCACCACCCGCAGCGCGACCACCCACGCGATTACCGCACTGTCACTAACTTCCGTCACCGCACTGAATGCTTATCAATTGAGGACTACGCTGCGGCGATGGTCGCAGCGCGAACCACGCTTCCGCTGAGCGACGTGCGGATCATCGGAGAGTGCTCAACTTAGCATCTAGATTGCCTTAAACATCAGATTGCAGCCGCAGATCCTATGGATAGCGCGGGCTACGGTGCCTCCGGCGCCGAAGGTCCTGCTTTGCCGAAGAAGCGGCGGCCAATTGCCTGCCTCAGGACCGGAAGCAGCGTCAGCTGACTAGTGGTAGTGCTTCGTCGAGCTTCGGACGCCAAGGCGCGTCAGGAGTGTGTCGTCGCCGCTCGCGCAGATCGAGTCGATCGTTGATCTCGGCGAGGAAGTCAGGAGAGAGTGTGGGCCCGCTCTGCGGCACCGCTGCGGGCTCGTAGGCGCTGAACCATGCCGCGACTTCGATCCAGCTCCATAGCGGGTTTGGCGAGCCTCGCCGGGCGATGGGAGCTGGGAATCCACCTGGACCGCGGTCACCGCGGATCAACTGGCCGATGCTTTGACGACTCCGTCCGACGTGCTCCGCTACCTCAACGGCAGTGAGCCAGTCGTTCTCTACCGCACCATCATCGCCCGAAACGTCAACTGGTCACTGGCGGCATACCTGCGCAACGCGCTGCGCAGCCCCATCGCCACAGACCGGCTCGGCGCCCTGGACGGACTCGACCATTTCCACCGAATCGGTAACGATGTCGTACGCGGCCGCGTACGAGACGAGATTCAGCGCCTCACGAACGACGACAGCAGAATGGTGTCGGCGGCAGCGGAGCAGCGACTACGGTCCAGCTTTGCGCAGCCGCCTGCGCAACCAATCCAGCAAATGCCCGACGTATCGAAGCCTGAGGTTGACAAGGTACCCGAATCCCGGGTAGCGCGGGTGACCGAAAAGCCCGCCCGGCAAGCTGGATACTCAGTCCCCAGCGCCGTGTCGGTGACACCATCCGACTCAGTTTTCCCGACCGCTGGGCCGCTTATACACTCAGCAATTGAACGGCCAGAACGCCAACAACGCATTGCCATGCTGGCCGTCATCATCACAGTGATCCTGCTGACTTCCGTCGGTATCAGCAGCTTTATCATTTTTGCGCCTACCGCACAGAATCCGGCTGTCATCCCCACACTGTCCGTCGACCCCACGCAGACCGGTGAGCCCGCACCGCCCTCGGAGTCTGTGATTTCCCCTAGCGAGGGCGTCACGCAGATCTCGGACATCACAGGCCCGGCGTGCAGTCAGATCCCGACCTCGGGTGTGGGCTCGGGTCTGGGCTCGGGTGGGGGCATGGTCGACGACCCGGTAGCGACCGCCGCGAGCAACAACCCGCTGCTCTCCACCCTGGTCGCGGCGGTCACTGTGACGAACCTGGGTGACACCCTGAACTTCGCCGAGGCGATCACCGTCTTCGCCCCGATCAACTCGGCGTTCGAGAAGCTGCCCCCGGGCATCGTCGAGCAGCTCACCACCGCGCTTGACGTGGCTGAGCCCACCAGTCTGCTGTCCACGATCCTGATCACGCACGTTGTGGGCACCCGGTATGACGCCGAGGGTCTGAGCTCGGCCGACACCGTGGAGAGCCTGCAGGCAGGCTCGGAACTGACCATCGGTGGGACCGCACCCGACGCATTGACCGTAAGCTCCGGTGGCGTCACCGCCAACGTGATCTGCGGTAACATGCCGACCGCGAACGCCACTGTCTTCTTGATCGACACTGTGCTGATGCCCGAGGAGGTGTCGGGTGGTGGTTGAAATCGACTATGACGTGGTGGTCGTCGGTTCCGGGTTCGGGGGCAGCGTGGCCGCGCTGCGGCTGACCGAGAAGGGCTACCGGGTCGGCGTGCTGGAGGCCGGGCGGCGCTTCGCCGACGAGGAGCTGGCCAGCACGTCCTGGCAGCTGCGCAAGTTCCTCTGGGCGCCCGCGCTGGGCTGCTACGGCATCCAGCGCATCCACCTGCTGCGGGATCTGGTGGTGCTGGCCGGCGCGGGCGTCGGCGGCGGATCGCTGAACTACGGCAACACGCTGTACCGCCCGCCCGACGCGTTCTTCCGCGACCCGCAGTGGGCACACCTCACCGACTGGTGCACCGAACTCGACACCTACTACGACCAGGCGCAGCGGATGCTCGGGGTGACGACCTATGCCGGGCAGACCCCGGCCGACGAGGTGCTGCGCCGGGTCGCTGTCGACATGGGAGTCGGGCAGACCTACCACCCCACGCCGGTGGGAGTTTTCTTCGGCCGTCCGGGCGAGGAAGCCGACGACCCCTACTTCGGTGGCACGGGTCCTCGGCGGACCGGGTGCACCGAATGCGGTTCCTGCATGACGGGTTGCCGGGTCGGGGCCAAGAACACCCTGGTGAAGAATTATCTGCACCTCGCCGAGCGCAGCGGGGCGACGGTGCACCCGCTGACCACGGTCACCGCCATCCGCCCGCACGCCGACGGGACCTGGCGGATCGACGCCGTGCGTACCGGCACCCGACGGCGCCGGGCGCTACGGGCTCACCACGTGGTGCTCGCCGCGGGCACCTGGGGCACCCAGCAGCTGCTGCACCGGATGCGCGACGACGGGGTGCTGCCCGGCCTCTCCCCCCGGCTGGGCGAGCTGACCCGATCGAACTCGGAGGCCATTGTCGGCGCCAGCCGGACCAGCGTGGACCCGCGGCGCGATTTCTCCCGAGGGGTGGCCATCACCTCCTCGTTTCACCCCGATGAGCACACCCATATCGAGCCGGTCCGCTACGGGGCGGGCAGCAACGCGATGGGATTGTTGCAGACCCTGGCCACCGATGGCGCTTCGCGCATTCCACGCTGGCGGCAGTTGCTGCGCTTCGCGGCTGAGCACCCGATCCAGGTGGCACGGCTGTTGTCATTGCGGCACTGGAGCGAGCGGACGGTGATCCTGCTGGTGATGCAGTCGCTGGACAATTCGCTGACCACCTACCGCCGTCACGGCCGGCTGACCTCCCGGCCGGGCCACGGCGAGTCCAATCCCACCTTCATCCCGGCGGGTTCGCGCGCCGCCCAGCTCGTTGCCGAACACATCGGGGGAGTCCCGGGCAGCACCTGGGGTGAGCTGTTCGCCATCCCGATGACCGGGCATTTCCTCGGTGGCTGCGTCATGGGCACCACAGCCGACGATGGTGTCATCGACCCCTATCACCGGGTGCACGGCTACCCGGGACTGTCCATCGTGGACGGCTCAGCGGTCAGCGCCAACCTCGGAGTGAATCCGGCATTGACGATTACCGCGCTGGCCGAACGAGCATTTGCCCTATGGCCCAACAACGGCGAGTCGGACCCACGCCCACAACCCGGTCAGAACTACCAGCGGCTGAATCCCACTCCGCCGCACTCACCAACCGTCCCACCTGATGCACCGGCTGCCCTGCGTTGGTGAATCAATAACCCATCGCGGCCACAGGCCGGTCAGGTTATCCGTAACCTTGGTATGGTGGCCGCCGCCGACTACGGAGAGACTGCGGAGTTTTACGCCCAGTTACCTACCACCCGCGGTGCGGCCGGAATCTTGTTGATCGACGAGGCGGGTCGGATACTGCTCGTCGAGCGGGTATACGACGCGGTCTGGCCGTGGGGCCTGCCGGGTGGGATCATCGAGGCCGATGAGTCACCCCTGAGCGCCTGTGTGCGAGAAGTTCGGGAAGAACTCGGCATCGACCCGTTGATCGAGCACTTGGCCGCCATCGACTGGGTGCCACCGCAACCACCGAAAACCGCGGGCAACATGTTCATGTTCATCGGCCGGGTCCCGTCCACCGGCACCATTCGGTTGGATCCGGCCGAACTCAGCGGATGGACCTGGGCCACCCTGGATGAGGTTGCTCGCCTGCTGCCTCCGCACATCGCCCGCCGGGCCGAGGCCGCGCTCGCCGCCCGTACCGATCAGCGCACCGTCTACCTCGAAGACGGTTACTTGCCGCCGCAAGGATTCTCGTGACCCCAGATCAGGAACGCCTGCAGGAGGTGGCCGCTGCTTTTCGCACCGTCGCCGAGGTCAGCACGGCAGGCGGGTACGCACCGATCTACCAGCAGCTGGCCGCCGGAGTCGCCACCGATCCTGAGCTGCTGGCCATCGCTGCCGCTGCCGCACCGGGGCAGTACCCGCCGGTCCTGTTCTTCGCCGCCGCACAGTTCCTGCTCACCGACCATCTTGATCACCCGCTGGTGCGCTTCTATCCGATCCTGAGCGGCGTGCCCGCGCCTGCTGTCGACCCGTATCCGGCACTGCGCGACTTCGTGCTGGCCCACCGAGATCAGCTCACGACGATCGTGGCCACTCGCTTGGTGCAGACCAACGAACCCGGCCGCAATGCTTATCTGTATCCGGCTCTGCTCACGGCCCAACGGCTCGGCGGGGACCGGCCGCTCGCACTGATCGAAGTCGGCTCCAGCGCCGGCCTGACCCTGGTGCCCGACCGCTACGCCTACGACTACGGCATCGGTGTGCTGCACGGTGACCCGGCCTCGCCGCTGGTGCTGAGCTGCACCCTGCGGGGTCCCCACCTCCCGCCACTGACCGGCCCCTTGTCCGTGGCCTGGCGAACCGGTGTCGACCTGAACCCCCTGCGCCTGGAGAACCCCGCCGATCGCCGGTGGCTGCGCGCCCTGGTCTGGCCGGACCACCCCGATCGGTCCCGGCGTCTCGACATCGCCGCCCGAGCTGCCGCCCGTGGTCCCCGCCCACACATCCACCGGGGCGACGCCGCCGAAGCCCTGCCCGGCCTGCTGGCCCAGGCGCCTGCCGGCACGACAGTGGTCATCTACCACACCGCCGTGCTCGTCCACTTCACCGGCCAGGCACGAACCGCTTTCCTGCGCCGGCTCCCCGCGCTGTCCACGCAGCGACCGATCACCTGGATCCAGGGCGAGACAGGACGCGACCGTCGGTCCCTCCTCCGCCTTGCCCAGCTGGGCGCCGGTCAGCTGCACACCGAGCATCTGCTGGGCCGATACCAGCCGCACGGCGCCTGGCTGGAGTGGACCGACCGGGGATCGTGAGGAAGCATCGCTCGGCGAGGTAAGTTTTGCGGGATGACGCTGACCGAGCTGACCTCGCTGCTCCGTGAGGGTGAAAACAGCGGCGTCGAATTCAAACGCGACGACGTGGCACCCCAGGACTTCGCGGCGGGACAAGGTGCGCCCGTCACTCATCCCGCACGTGCAGAGCGTCACCGATCCCGGCACCGGCAGGCAGTCGGGAGACCTCGTTGAGCCAGGGCTCATCGACTCGGCTGCCGCCTTTGTGCGACGTAACGTCGGTGTGCGAGCGGAGCTGATCGACGGCGTCCGGCGGGTGGAGACTTCTGGACTCCCGCCAGAACCCGTCCGCGAGGCACTGGTCAACGCGGTGATTCATCGCGACTATCTGCTGGCGCACACCGATGTCGAGCTGGCTCTCTATGCCGACCGGCTTGAGATCGTGAGTCCCGGCCGGTTGCCGAACGGGGTGACCGTGGAACGGATGCCGGCCGGGACCAGAGCCGCCCGCAATGAAATGCTCAGGGACGTGATGGGGGACTACGGCTATCTGAAAAATATGGGGGGCTATCTGGAACATATGGGTCTCGGCGTGCCGCGCAGAATCGTGCGAGGGATGCAGGAGTTCAACGGGTCGGAACCGGAGTTCATTGTCGGGGAGGAGAGCCTCACCGTCGTGCTGCGTCGTTCGTGATCAGTAGCTGTAGAAACCGCGACCGGTTTTCTTCCCCAGCAGTCCGGCGTCGACCATCCGCAGGAGCAGGGGTGGCGGCGAGTACAGCGGTTCCTTGAACTCCTGGTAGAGCGACTCGGCGACCGACTGCGTGGTGTCCAGCCCGATCAGATCGGTCAACCGCAAGGGGCCCATCGGATGCGCACAGCCGAATACCATGCCGTTGTCGATATCTTCGGCGGAGGCGAAACCGGATTCGAACATACGGATCGCGGAGAGCAGGTAGGGAATCAGCAGGGCGTTCACGACGAACCCGGCGCGGTCCTGGGAGCGAACGACGCACTTGCCCAGTGTCCCGGTTGCGAACGCTTCGGCTCTGGCCTCGGTGAGCTCGGAGGTCAGCAACGAGGGCACCAGTTCGACGAGCTTCATCACCGGTGCGGGATTGAAGAAGTGGATGCCGATCACCTGCTCGGGGCGGGTGGTGGCGATCCCGATCTTCATGATGGGGATCGAGGAGGTGTTCGAGGCGAGCAGCGCTTCGGGGTTCTCCACGATCTTGTCCAGCTGCCCGAAGATGTCGACCTTGACCTGCTCGTTCTCCACCGCCGCCTCGATGACCAGGTCCCGATCGGCGAAGTCGGCCAACTCGGTCGTGAAGTGCAGCCGCTGCAGCGTCGCGTCCCGATCGGCGTCGGTCAATTTCTGGTGGCGCACGCCCCGGTCCAGCGAGGCCCGCACCCGGACCCGGCCCGCGGCCAGGGCGTCGGCGTCGCACTCGGCCACGAGAACATCCAGGCCTGCCCGCGCACAGACCTCGGCGATCCCGGATCCCATCAGGCCACATCCGACCACCCCGACCCGGCTGATGTCGGTCATCGCCGGCCTGCGCCGAAGACGTGGATGACGCTGACCACGTTGTCACTGCCGTGCCAGCCACCGGCGTTCTGGGTCAGCGCCAGGTCGGCATCGGGCACCTGTCTGCCTCCCGCCCGGCCCCGTAGCTGAAGGACGACCTCGGTGATCTGCCCCAGCCCCGTGGCACCGATCGGATGGCCTCGGGCCAGCAGACCACCGCCGGTGTTCACCGGCGACGGGCCGCCCAGCGAAGTGGTGCCGTTGCGAATGAGCGCGGGGCCATCACCGGGCTTGGCGAGACCGAGCTGTTCGTAGATCAACAGCTCTGCCGACGCGGCCGCGTCGTGCACCTCCAGGCAGTCCAGATCCTCGGGACCCACCCCGGCCATCTCATAGGCCGCCTCGCCGGCCCGCGCGGTGACCTTGTCGTCACCCTCGGCGGGAGCGGTGCGCATGACGGAGGCGAGCACGGGAATCGCGCCACCGGAGCCCGCGTACCGATCCTCACTGACCAGTACCGCCGCGGCGGCACCGTCGGAGATGGGCGAGCACATGGGCAGGGTGAAGGGCCAGACGATTTCGCGGGCGCCCAGTACTTCCTCGACGGTCATCTGCGCACCGTACTGGGAAAGCGGATTGAGCATGCCGTGGCGCTGGTTCTTGACCACCACCCGGGCGAGGTCCTCGCGCGTCGCACCGGACTGTTCCATGTAGCGCAGCGACACCTGCGCATACATGTCCATGAGGAACGAGCGGTCCGGGGGAATGTCGGTCGGCAGCTCATCCATGTCGATCGAACCCCCGATCGCGGAGAAGGACCGGGCCTTGTCCGGGTGGGTCATCTTCTCGGCACCGACCGCCAATACCACGTCATACACCCCGGTAGCGACGCTCTGCCACGCAAGGTGGAAAGCCGTCGAGGCGGAGGCGCAGGCATTCTCGACATTGACCATCGGTATCTCACCCAGCCCGAGCGGACGCAGTGAGAACTGACCGAGCAACATCTCCTGACCGGTGATCGTCCCGGCCACCGCGTTGCCGAAGTGGCAGGACTCGACGTCCTCGATCACCTTGCCGGCGTCGGAGAGCGCGCCGTGCACGGCCTCGCCGACCAGATCCTTCAGACTGCGCCCGGATTGCTTCGCGAATCTGGTCATCGCCACCCCGGCGACGTACACGCCTCTCATCGACTCGAGCTCCTACTTCCGGCAGGTGATATACGTCCAGGAGCAGGGGAAGTCTTCCTTACCCGGGAACAGTTTCTCCAAGCTTTGCCGGATCAGCTTCAGGCGGTGCTGCGCGGCTGTTTCGGTCGGCGGGCGGCCGTCCACCTTCACCGACCCACCGATCCACCCGAGCACGCCCTCACTGTAGGCGGCCAGCATCTCGTACCACTCGTCGATCCGGGCGTAGATCGTGGCGTCGTAGCAGTGCTGCACGGTGAATCCGGCGTCGGCGAAGGCATCGAGATAGAGATCCAGCGGGCGCACCGGGACGAAGATCTTCTCCCGGAGCTTGGCGTACGTCGCCATCCGGTCGGCGTCGTCCAGCGCACTCCGGTATTCCGCATAGCACGGGTCGTTTACCACGATGTCGGCCGCGATCTCGTTGATATTCGCGACGGTGTCATCAATGATCCACTCGCCCGGGCGGCGGTGCGGATTGCGCAGATTTCCCGAGCAGATGAGCGCGAGCCCGCCCGGTCGAAGCGCCCGGTGCCACGACTCCAGCGTCTCGGCAAGGTTGTAGTAGAGGTGGATGGCGTTGGCCGAAGTGATCACATCGACGCCGCGGTTGAGTACTGACTGGTCGACGACCTCATCGAGGGTCTGCAACCGCTTCTGGTCCTTGAGGAAGCGAAGCAGGCGAAAAGCCACCCGCTCATCGTCCGCGAAATTGTCGAGTGCCACCCGGAGGAACTTCGCCGATGCGTCCACGTTGAGAATTCCGACGTGATGGCTGATGCACGACAGAATGCGTCCTCCCAGCAGACCGGTGCCGCTGGAGTAGTCCATCAGGATATCGTCTTCATTCAGTGCGGCGAGCACCTGAGCCACCGTCGGTTCGAGGTTCTTGTACCAGCCGTGTTCCCCGACGCTGTCGTACTGCCTGCCGAAATCGTCGGGTTCCTGGCGGGTCCAGTCCTCATCCGGGATTCTCTCGAACCCTGCCGGCCAGGGAGGCAGTGCCGATGACGCGCCGGAGGTGACGTCGAGGCTTGCGGTCTGGGTCATGGGAAAGGTCCTCCTCATGCCTGCCTGTGAGCTGAGGCACACTCCTAGTGAAAGGGGAGCGTCAAGGCGGGGCAACCGGGTGCGAACACAGAACAGCAGCGCCCGCAGTTGTGGGGTCGGCACAACCATGCTGGCAGTGCTCCTGCGCGTAGGCTGCCCAGCCGTGGAGGACCAGACGGTGCTCGTCGTCGACTTCGGCGCGCAGTACGCCCAGCTGATCGCCCGCCGGGTTCGCGAGGCGCAGGTGTACTCCGAGATCGTGCCGCACACCGCGACCGTCGCGGAGCTGCTCGCCCGGGAGCCTGCGGCGATCGTGCTCTCCGGCGGTCCGGCCAGCGTGTACGCCGACGACGCACCGAGCCTGGATTCGGCCCTGTTCGACGCCGGGGTGCCGGTGCTGGGCATCTGCTACGGCTTCCAGGCGATGGCGCAGGGGCTGGGCGGCACTGTGGCGCGGACCGGCACCCGGGAGTACGGGCGCACCGAACTGCAGGTGTTCGACGACAGTGGCGCGCTGCACCGGGAGCTGCCTGCCCGCGGTCCGGTGTGGATGAGCCACGGGGATGCCGTGACCACCGCCCCCCCGGGATTCACGGTGACCGCGCGGTCGGCGGGCTCCCCGGTAGCGGCCTTCGAGGACATCGGCAGGCGCCTGGCCGGAGTGCAGTACCACCCCGAGGTGCTGCACTCCCCGCACGGCCAGGAGGTGCTGCGCCGGTTCCTGCACGAGGTAGCCGGTATCCGTCCCCGCTGGACCACCGCCAATGTCATCGACGAGACGGTGGCCGCGATCCGGACCCAGACCCAGGGTGGCCAACTGATCTGCGGGCTGTCCGGTGGGGTGGACTCCGCGGTCGCCGCCGCGCTGGTGCACCAGGCTGTCGGGGATGCGCTGACGTGTGTGTTCGTCGACCACGGCCTGCTGCGGACCGGCGAGCGCGCCCAGGTGGAGCGGGACTACGTGGCCGCCACCGGCGTCCGCCTGGTCACCGTCGACGCCCGCGAGCGGTTCCTCGACGCGCTGGCCGGCGTGACCGACCCGGAAGCGAAGCGCAAGATCATCGGTCGGGAGTTCATCCGGGTCTTCGAGGGCGCGGCCCGAAAATTGCAGACCGTGGCGGGCCGGGCCGGCGAGCAGATTCGTTTCCTCGTGCAGGGCACCCTGTATCCGGACGTGGTGGAGTCCGGCGGTGGCTCGGGCACCGCCACCATCAAGAGCCATCACAACGTCGGCGGGTTGCCCGATGATCTGGCCTTCGAGCTGGTCGAGCCACTGCGGGCGCTGTTCAAGGACGAGGTCCGCCGGGTGGGGTTGGAGCTCGGATTGCCGGAGACGATCGTGCACCGTCAGCCGTTCCCCGGCCCCGGTCTGGCGATCCGGATCATCGGCGAGGTCACCGAAGATCGGCTGGCGACGGTGCGGGCGGCCGACGCGATCGCCCGCGAGGAGCTCACCGCGGCCGGGATGGACCGCGACATCTGGCAGTGCCCGGTGGTGCTGCTGGCCGAGGTGCGCAGCGTCGGCGTGCAGGGCGACGGACGCACCTACGGCCACCCGGTGGTGCTGCGCCCGGTCTCCAGCGAGGACGCCATGACCGCCGACTGGTCCCGGCTGCCCTACGA
>JBOHHD010000401.1:0-17723 GCA_050700515.1 Pseudonocardiaceae bacterium | reverse complement strand
CTCATACCCTTCCTTGAAGACGCTAGGAAACGCGGTATCCTGCGCACTGTCGACGCTATCTACCAGTTCCGACACGCAAAACTGCAAGACCTATTAGCCTGTCAGTCAGCTACAAAATCACTTGCTTCCTCCGTGGATCGAACCCAGCCCTAGTATCGCGTAATTGAAGTTCCTTTTTTAATGAAAGTTGTGCGTCGTTTACTGGTTGGCCTTGGTGATGATCACTTCCGCCGGCTTGGTCCAGACAAACGGTGTGCAATCTTTGTTGTAGTGCCCAATAAACTTGGTGATGGCAGCGACGAGCTCTTTGACCGACGTGAAACTTCCCCGACGGATCGCTTTCCGGGTAATGATAAAAAAGAAGACCTCGACAAGGTTGAGCCAAGAGCACCCAGTGGGCGTAAAGTGGAAGGTGATCCGCTTGTTGGCCGGTTTGTCCAGCCATGCCCGCACATTCGGATGTGTGTGCGTCCCGTAGTTGTCCATGACAATGCACAACTCACCCTGAGGATACTGGCGGGCCACAGTCTTGAGAAACGCCAAGAATTCAACGTTGGTATGCTGCTGATAGCATTCTCCCAGCACTTTACCAGTGGCGATCTCCAGAGCAGCAAACGGGCTCTACGAAGTTAGCCGGGACGGGGTTGTGGGGTAGCTACAGGGTGTGATCGCTTGGTGGTGGCGGTGGGTGGTCGGCGTTGGGGGCGGGTGGTGGCGTAGCGCAGGCGGCGGCGTTGGTTGGTGGTGTTGCGGAAGCCATAGGCCTTGCGTCCTTCGAGTTTGATCACTCTGTTGAGGCCCTCGCTGGTGGCGTTGGACACCCCGGTGAGGATCGCGGCGATGATCGGGTCGCGCCAGCGGTCGATGGTCTTGGCCAGGGTGAGCAGCTCGGGGATGTGGGCGTGGTCGGCGCACCAGGTGAAGAACTCGAACAGGTGATGGCGGATCTGCTCGGGGATCGGGGTGGTTCCGGTGACAGTGGCGCGCAGCCGGATCAGGTCGCGCAGTTTCTCCTTGGCGATCCAGGCCAACAGGATCTGCTGGCCTTCGAAGTCCTGACCCAAGGTGTCGATGATCTTCGCGAACTGGTCGGGGTGGAGGTGTTCGAGGTTGCGGACCAGCAGGTTCTTCAGGCCGTACTCGGGATCGCCGGACCGGCCGCGGCGACCGTATTTCTCCCGGATCGCGCGCCGGCGGACGTCGCCGACCATCTTGGTGGCCAGCTGGACGACGTGGAAGACGTCGACGGCCAGGGTGGCGTGGGGCAGCATCCGGCGCGCAGCCGAGGCGTAGACGGTGCACATATCGATGACCACGATCTGCACCTGCCCCCGCCAGGGGGCCCCGGCCTGGTGCAGCCAGTATGCGGTGTCGTCGGCGGTGCGACCTTCGACCTGGCCGAGCAGGCCCTGCTCACCGCTGATGTCGACGAACCCGGTGTGCCACCGATCCGCCAGGGTCACGCAGGCCCCGGTGTCGGGGTCGCGGGTGAACCGGGGGCGGCCCCGGCGGGTCTCGTCGATACCCAGCACCCGCACCGGTCCCCTCGGCACCGACAACACCGGATCGGCGTGGTCGGTGAAGGCCTGGTGGGCGGTCGGCCAGGACAGCCCGCACACCCTCGCAGCCCCCGAGACCGGCGCGCCGAGTTCTCCCACCAGGGCCGCGGCGTGCTCCCGCAGCCGTTCGGTCAGCCGCATCCCCGCCGGCACCTGGGCCACCACCTCGGTGAACGTCTCCCGGACGCACCCTGGGGTATCGCATTTCCACCGCCGCTTGAGCCACACCAGATCAACCGGGTCCCGACCCCGGGGCAGGTCACGAGGACGAGTCACCACCCACTCGTGGACCCTGCTCGCGCGGGTCCCACAGCCCGGGCACACCTCCGCGCCCGGGCCGCTGGTGCTCAACCACACCGTCACCCGCCCGTCGTCCTCACGGTCGACCTCCAGGACCCGCACACCCTCCACGCCCAGCAACGCCGACGCCCTATCCTGTTCCCCAGTGCCCGCGGCTCCTGTCGATCATGTCTCTCTCGCAAGATCCATGATCGCCCAAGACCGCGGGCACACCCCTGTGCCGCCACCGCGACACGCCGCCGACCCGGCTACCACGCCTGAGTGCCACCCATGGCCCCACACCGAACCATCGACGACGCTACGTAGCAGACCCCCTGTCACATTCTGTGTTCAGCTGGTAACCACATCCCGGCCAAGTTCGAAGAGCCGCATATGGCATTGTTGCGCAGTTCCCAGAGAAAAGATACTTCATTTACGGGATACTAGTGATCGAAATTGGACACCGGTCAATTCTGATAATTTTCCGAAGGGGTCATGGGTATATCAAAAATGGCCACGTTGGTGCTGATCGGCGACGGCTCACCGCTTCTCGAATATCTCGAAAGATTGGGTACTCATGAAGACCGAAGAAAGTTATTCGACAGTGGACTGCAATGGAATCGCTGTTCGTTATAAAGATCACCTCGATGGTGGAGGCAATGACTTCGGGCGCGCCTACCTACCCTTTGTGGCATCGACCTTCGGTAAGGTCGGAACGCTGCTGGAGTGGTGCTGCGGACCGGGATTTATTGGATTCTCTATGCTGACCCACGGGTTGTGTGACCATCTCGGTCTCACCGATATCAACGAGGAGGCGTTATCGGCCTGCCGAGCTACTGTACGAGCCAATGACCTGGTCGATCAGGTCTCACTCTTTCATAGCGATTGTTTCGACAGCGTGCCCGATGACACCCGGTGGGACCTGGTCGTCGGCAATCCACCACATATGAATGTGAACATCGCGCCCGCTCATGAGATCGCCATTCTTCAAAGCCTGCGGCCAGAGAGAGTCTATGCGGATCGGGACTGGAACATCCATCGCCGATTTTATCGCCAGGTTGGCTCGTACCTTGCACCCGGGGGCAGTGTTGTGCTACAAGAGTGCTGGCGTGCGTCGGATCCCGAAGTATTCCGCCCCATGATCGTGGATGCTGGCCTTGAAATCGTCGACGCCATCCCGTGCGAACCACCGCATGAACTCTTCTACTTCCTGTGGGTACGCCGTGCAGGCCAGGTCAGGCTTTGACTTGAGCTTCCATAGTGCTACTGCCCTGTGGGTGCCGAATATGTGATCCAGGTCATGCGATCGGGGCGTATTCGTGAATCAGTCCGCCGAGTCGGTCGCGGCGTCGGAGATGCAGGTTGGACGGTGATGTGTGCGGGGAGAGTGGTCTGAGTGGTGCTGTTTGGCGCAGTGCGCGGTGAGGCGGTGCTGATCGATCCTGAACAATTCAAGCTCGTCGCACTCGACATGCTCGACGAGACCGGCGTGCGACTGCTGTTCCACGCCCTCGCCTCCGGGGTGGCCAGCGACTCGGAAGCACAGCGAGTGGTGTTCGAGACCAAGTCCGGACCGATAGTGATCGACGCCCAGGTCGTCGTGGACTGCATCGGCGACGGTGACGTTGCCACTGCCTCCGGGGTATCCTTCGAGGTGGGACGCCCCGAGTGACCCAAGCGCTCGGCACGAACGTGTGGGATCTGAGCCGCGCCGAATGCGTTGCACGGCGTCAAATGGATCAAACCGTGCACTTCCTGTGTCGTCGGGTGCCGGGTTTCGAGGAATCCTATGTTGCGCAGAGCGGCTCGGAGACGAGGTGTACCGGTCTTCCTCTTCGCGTGCTCGGCTGCGTCGATGACATCGTCGTCCGTCGGCTTGACGCGCACGTGGTCTTCCTGCCCATGGAGCGCGACGACGTACGGCATTCTCCTGCCGCGCTCTCCCGGATGGCCGACCCGAGCCGAGGGCGGATTCTGCATGGGGCCTACCGGCCGCGAGAGGTGCTGGCGTTCATGCCCCATCTCGATCTCGCCGTGGGGATGCGTCTGCACTTTCTGATGTTCGCTGCGATGTCGGGTGTGCCGTTCCTCCCCCTGCCCTACGCCGGCAAGGTCTTCGACTTCGCCCAGGACATGGGCGCCCTGGCGCTGCGGAGGGTCGCTCGCGCGCAGACCGGGTTGTTGCTCGCCGAGGTCGACCGGCTGTGGGATGAACACGTCGCGTAGCTGCCGCGGCTCCACGAGCGGGTGTCCGACTTGCAGGAGCAGGCCCGGACCATCCGCCGTCGGTGCGGGGAGGTGCTCGATGCTCCCCCGCCGTTGTCGCAAGTGCTGTCGCCGCTGCGGCTCTTCGGACAGCACCGACAGCCCGATGCCGGTTCCCCCCTGTGATGGGTCAACAGCAGCTCCTCAGCGTTGGCCCTTCATCATTGACCCCTCATCATTGAGCCCTCAGCATTAGCATTAGCATTGGCATAGTGTTTGCATGGTGTTTACCTCACTTGGGCACTTCGGGACGTTAGGGGGAAGGGGTAGGGAAAGGAAGGGCTTGAGTGAGCGAACGTGACGACCGTCCTGCGGGCGAGGGCGCGGCTGTAGGGCCTGCCTGATGGCGCCCTGCGAGGAGCCGACATGACCGAGCCGGACCCCGAGGGGGTCGAGTGGGCGTTGGAGCAACTGCGGGAGCTCACCGGGGAACGGTGGGAACTGCCTGAGGATGACGAGAGCCCCGCCCTTGACCTCGAGTGAACCCGGTCGGTCGCCGCACCGTCACTCCTGCTCGGGAGCGGCGAGATCGCCTGCCACGGCGCCGGTGATGTGTGCTTCGGCGGTCGCCTTGTCGATGCCGAGGCCACTGAGCACGCCCGTGCCGTCTTCGAGCTCGATCAGCGCGAGCAGGATGTGCTCGGTCCCGATGTAGTTGTGACCCATCCGCAGGGCCTGCCGGAAGGTGAGTTCCAGCGTCTTGCGCGCCTGTGGATCAAAGGGAATGAGTTCGGGCACCTGGTCGGCAGCCGGCGGCAGCGTCGGGGTGACGCTCTGGCGGACGGTGTCCAGCGGCACGCTCTGCGCGATGATCGAGCGTGCGGCGAGTGCGTCCGGTTCGGTCAGCAGCCCCAGTACCAGGTGCTCGGGGCGGATCTCGGCGTTGTGTGCCGCCCGGGCTTCGTTCTGCGCCGCCATCACGACGTTCCTGGCCCGTTCGGTGAACCGGCTGAATCCCTGGCTGGGATCGAGATCTGTTGGTTGGCCGGGGCGCTTCGACACGAAGCGCTTCTGAGCTGCTTGTTTGGTGACTCCCATGCTCCTGCCGATGTCCGTCCAGGAAGCGCCGGAGCGGCGTGCCTGGTCGACGAAGTGGCCGATCAGATGGTCAACGACGTCGCCGAGGTGGTCCGCGGCGATGACCGCGTCGGACAGCTGGTCAAGAACCTCGGAGTGCACCTTCTTGATGGCCTCGATCAGGTCGTCGAGCCGGACGGAATTGGTCATGCGGACTGGATTCGTCATGCGTCAACCATAGGTGGACGAATGTTGGTTCGTCCACCTATGGTTGACGACAGTTCGGGACCGCCAGCCGGAGCGGGAGCCCCGACGCGCGGGAGGTGCGTCGGGGCTTCCACACATCTAGAGAGACCCACCCGGCCTCGAAATACATCTCATCGTCATCCCACGACAGGTCCACCCGTCTCGCTGCTCCCGCGCACTCGCGAAAAGACACCGGAATCTGTGCGCCAGACCTACGATCTCCCTGCATTCCCTCCCTAGGAGCCTAGTCATGACCGACGAGCGATCCCCTGACCTGCACTCCGACCTGGCTTCCAAGCTCAAGTTGGATGTGCCGCATGCGGCGCGGATCTGGAATTACTGGATGGGCGGTAAGGACAACTACGAGGCCGACCGTGCCGCCGGTGACGCCGTCGCCGAGGTGTATCCGGACATCGTCACCATGGCCACGCAGTCCCGGCAGTTCCTCATCCGCGTCGTGCGTTTCCTGGCCGGTGAGGCCGGGATGCGCCAGTTCCTCGACATCGGCACCGGACTGCCCACGATGCAGAACACCCATGAGGTCGCCCAGCGGATCGCGCCGGAGTCCCGGATCGTCTACGTCGACAACGACCCGCTGGTGTTGGCGCATGCCCGGGCACTGCTGGTCAACACGACTCCCGAGGGGGTGACCACCTACGTGGACGCCGACATCCACGATCCAGGGTTGATCATCGCCGATGCCCGCAACGTGCTGAACCTGAGCCAGCCGGTGGCAATCATGTTCATGGGTGTGCTCGGCTACGTCGCCGACTTCGCTGAGGTGCGGTCCATCGTGGCGCGGGTGATGACCGCTGTCCCCTCCGGTAGCTATCTCGCCCTGTGGGACGGCACCGCTACCGGTGATGCCGTCATCGAAGGCGGGGTGAAGTTGGCGGAGAGCGGAGCCATCCCCTACAACCTGCGCAGTCCCGAGCAGATCGGCCACTGTTTCGAGGGCCTGGAGAGGGTGGACCCCGGCCTCGTGCCGATCACCCAGTGGCGACGGGACACCACCGAGATCGGCAGGATCGAGCCCATCGACGCCTACGGTGCCGTGGCACGCAAGCCGTGAGGGTGCAGGTCAGCTCTTGAGGTAGGCGCGCAGGTGCATCGCCGACTGGGTCGACCACGATCACGCCCGGTCGACGAGACCGGACTGGGCGTAGGTCTGCACCTACCAGGTGTCCGGGGTGAATCCGGGGACGGGGATCGCTCCCTCGTTGAGCGAGCGTTCGGCGTCCACGAGCTGGCCGACATCGATCGTCGACACCCGCCCGAGTCCCTCGCATTCGGGGCACATATCTTCGGGGCAGTTGAAGTTGAATGCGGTCGAGGTGCCGACGTGGGGCGTGCCGAGTCGGCTGAAGGTGATCCGCAGCATTGTGTGAGCGTCGGTCGCGGTGCCGACCGTGGAGCGGGAATTAGCTTCCATCCGCTCCTGATCGACTCAGACGGCGCTTGGGGATGTCGAGGGAGATGTCGGTCAGGTTGTTCTCCCTGGCGCCACGGACCTCGATCATGTCGTGGCTGTCTGCGGCGGCTCGCTGTCCGGTTGTCATCTGGCCAGCGTACTGAGTGGGGACGAGCTCGGACCCGCAGCGGCGGTAGTGGCCAGGTGCCTGCCTGATAACGCGCGAAACAGGGCGACGTGATGGTTACTGATGTCGTATCGTTACGTCAGGTGGTCGAGCACTCACCAGTTGTCAGTAGGGGTTGCGTCAACGCCTGCTGGTGACCTCGCACTTTATTCTGGCCGATCGGAGGATTCATGACCCAAAGTTCCGGGCATGCCGACTTGCGGAATTTGCGGCTATGGATCGACCGGATAAAATCCGACTATGAGAAGATGCATCCTCGCCAATGGGATGGTCGAGGTCACAAGAAGAACCTTGAATCGGTCCAGCAGATCCTCGACGGAGCGTCGAAAGGCTCGGCAAAGGATAAATTGAGGGGTCTGATAGCGACCGGAGTGATTCAGTACAAAAACTCCGTCCAGGAAATCCCGAAGGAGGCACTGCCCGAGGTCTTGATGCTCGACCTCATAGTCGACGCACTGTGGCCGATTGTTATCGCGCCGGAATATCCAGGGTCGTGGCACGGTGCCTTGGTGGAGCTGACGTCGCTTGAGCTGGCGAGCTTCGTCAGCTACGCCAGGGCCGCCGGAGGCGGCTCGATGGATAAACAAACCTTCTATAGCGGCATCGCTGAGACTTCTTTTGCCGGTGGAATTCTCAACCTCTTGTATGACCTCAGCAGTCCCCGAGGTGCAGGATCTTACCTGACCACTGTTGCTGTTGCGGACGGCTTCGACGCTCCTCCGATGGGTTCGACCCCGGAGAAGTCACTCCGCTGGATATACCGGGGCGCAGGCCTAGTAGCCGGAACAGTGATTGTGGACCTGATGGCCCGCGGGATCGAGGACCTCGCTGGGCAGCTCTGGTACTGGCTCACCGAAAATGCGACTGCTGACGGGCGGACCGTACCTGGCGAGAGCGATGTTACGGGCACCGCTGGCTTGGATGGGGTCGCCGCTGCCTCAGGTGGTGCTCCACCCGGCATGGGCGCTGGAGTACCGGTGCCAGGCGGCCTCCCTGGGGCAGGAACGGTGGAGCGGCTGACCGGCCTCATGGGGACCAAGGGCCTCACGGTCGCCGCTGCGGTGGGCGCTGCTGTGGTGGCCGGGGCGGCGATCGTCGGGGGAGGCATCGTTCCTTCGATCGTTCCTCCATGGGCTGTTCCGGACCCCGACGGGGTCACTACGTCCGGCGCACCGGATCCAGTGGCGTCCTCGAGCACCAGCCGGACAGCGGCAGCCATGCCCGCCACGGTCAGCTCCTCGATGACGACCGCCCCGGGTGGCAGCCCGGGTGGCAGCCATTCGACGACTGCCCCGACCGCGACGCTCACTGGTGACCCATCGTCGACACCGCCCCCGCCACCGACTGTTTCCCCGAGCTGGGGTTTCGGCTTCGTCCGGTGGCCCGATGATCCGATAGGCACCAGTCATGACTTGTCGGCGGCCAATGAGGAGTCGAACTGGACATTCGGCCTGTGGCGGCTCACCTCACCGGCGCCGCCCGGGAACCCCACTGTCACCCACCTCGCCGTCGGCCAGCACCGTGTCCGGCTACCCGGTATCGGCATGCCCGGCGGGATCGTCCAGGTGACCGCCACGGACTTCAGCTCGGCCGGTTCGTTCTGCCAGCCTTATGGATGGGGGCAAGACGGTGCCGACGAAGTGATCGATGTCGCCTGCTTCGACTCCGCCGGGGGCTCCGCCGACGTGCCGTTCGGCGTCGTATTCATCGCGGGCAGTGCCGACAATCCGCTGTCACCCGGCGGAGTGCGCGGATTCGCCTACGCGGACCGTCCGGATGTCGCTACCTATACCCCGGATCCGATCCACCGTCGGAACATGGGTGTGGTGACCCGCCTCGGTACCGGTCGGTACACGGTTGCCGTTCCCGACAGCGGCGATGTCATCGAGATCTCCCCGGTGGGCGCTGCTGCGCGGCATTGCGCCATCGCCGATCGCCGCACCGCGACAGTCGAGGTCGCCTGCGCAACGCACGGCGGCGGTCCCGCAGACACGGCCTTCACCATCAGCAGCGCCGGAGGGCAGAACCTGCTCGACGACCGCCGTGCTGCCACGGGGAACTACCTGATCAGCGCCGACGCTCCGGACGCCGCAGCGCCGTCGGTGTCCCTGTCGTGGAGTTCTGGAGGCGGTTCTGCCACACTTGCCCGGCAGTCCACCGGCCGATACGAGATCCACTTCCCGTCCGGGTTGCTGCCCAGCAGCACGCACGTCACCGCGACCGGCGGCGGCTACTGCAACATGCCCCTGCGCAACGACATCCAATCTGACAATGTCGTCATTCGGATCGCCTGCTTCACCGCCACCGGCGCGCCGTCCAACAGCGGATTCCATCTGATCTACATGTCCGCCCGAATCTAGGCTGTACTGCTTCAAACCGGTGCCGCCGCCAGACTCTGAAGTGATGGGATAGGGCATGCTGCACGCCAAGAAGGTCGGCTTCTGGAGGAACCGCTACGAGATCACCACCGACGGGAGGATGCTCGCAACCTGGGAAGGATCGATGTGGAAGAGCGGGGGTACGTTCGAACTGGACGGACGATGTTACGAAATCCGCAGCAATCTGTGGGGCAACAAGTATGGGATGGCCACCGAGGGCGGCACTGTGGTGGCGTCGGCGGACCGGGTGGGTCGCAAGAGGTGGACGGTTGAGGCGGACGACCGGCTCTACACTTTTCAGCGGGCCTCGATATGGCGACAGGAGCAGATCTTGTGCTCCGGGGACCGCCAAGTCGGTTTCATCAAGCGAACCAGTATCTGGCGTAGTGACACGACAACGGACCTGCCCGGATTACTTCTCCCGGTGCAGATCTTCGTGCTCACAGTGGTCCTGACCATGTGGGACGCTGCGGCCGTCGCCGCGGGGAGCAGCTGACACCTGCTGTGCGGCCGCACCAGCCGGTTTGGGTCCTCCACCGGTTTGTGGCGCAGCTACGACGGGTATTCGACGGCGCTGCATCAGGTCGATCGCTGGAGGTCACATGCCGGAGCGGATCGCGGAGAGGCGAACGAGATGACCATCACCGAGCGGGATCCGGTGTCCAAGCAGCTGCTGTTCAAGCTCGCCGCCGGGCAGGTGACCAGGATCGCACCCGGCAATGGATCGGCGTCCGCTGCCGAGCAATGCCCTCCGCAATCAGGCGCCGGCCGCTATCGGGAAGGGCTGACCCCCGTGCACCTGCCCACCTACCTCGGCCTGCTGCGCATCCGGATCAAACAGGCGGCACCTTCAGGCCCTCGTGGCCGGCTGACGAGAGGAAACCGATGAACCGTAGTCAGGTGATCCAAGCGCTGGACAACGAACTGGCCGAACTCGACGAGATGATCGAGCGAATCCATCAGGAGGGGGCGGAGTACCGCGACGACGTCGGCGGCCAGGTCGGCCAGCTCAGCCAGCATCCGGCCGAGTACGGCAGCGAGGTCGCGGCTGTGATGGAGCACTCGTTGAGCCTGGACGTGGTGCAATCCCGCCGGGAGCAGGTGCTCGCGGCGAAACGGCGCCTGGACGAGGGCAGCTACGGTCTTTGCCTCAAGTGTGGACGGCCGATCGGCGAGGAGCGCCTCGAAGCCCTGCCCTGGGCCGATCTGTGCATCAAGGACCAGGAGAAGGTGCACCGCTGAGCCACTCTCGGCAGATCAGGAAGTGGGACCTAACGGATGCTCGTCGCGATCGGTGACATCGTCGCCGGTCACGGGCGGTCCGTTGGCCAGGTCGTGGACGGCTGCCTCCTCGGCTGACGCGGCGCCACCGTCGATGCCCAGGTCGACCGCGTCGGTGGACTCGAGCGGTTCAGGGCCGGTGGCCTCGATCGCTGTCGGCTCGGCAGGTGCCAGCCGACCGCTGCGCTCATCGCCCGCGATTCCGTCCCGCCTGGGCCCCACGCCGAGATCTTGATCCGGCTCGTCCCCGATATCGGGTCGTTCACGGGCCAGCCGAGCGTCGAGGGTTTCCGGTTCGCGCAGCTCAGCGCTGGTGGGCGCCTCGTCGAGCGCGATAGGTCGGTCCGGTGGGACGTAGCTGGGATCCAGCGCGTCCTCACCCGGTGGCCCCACGGTGGATTCGGACGTTTCGAGCTGGACGCTTGCTCCGAGATCAGGGACGTGGGGCTGTTCCTCGTACTCATTCTCGGCCATGTGCCTCGATCACCTCCGAGCATCGACGTACCCCGCGCGCGGGGCGGCGAAACAGGGCGGGCATAGAGTGCGCGCCACCCAGGGCGTCACGCTGTGCCAGAGCGCTGTCACTGCAAGGGGAGCTCAGATGCGAGCTGCGCGGATTCTTGCTCTTGTTGCCGCTGCCTGCCTGCTCATCGGGCCGGTCGTCGCGAGTGGGCAGGCCGCGTCCGCGATACGGGACAGTGACCAGCGGGAGCGGGACTTCGCCGCCGTCGCGCAGGAATTCGGGGTGCCGGAGGCGGTTCTGAAGGCGGTGTCCTACGCGTTGACCCGCTGGGATGACCGCGACGGCGAGCCCACGCGCTACGGCGGCTACGGACCCATGCACCTCACGGACGCCGTCGGGCTGCGGCTGGACGACCGCGGACAGATCGATCCGGCCGAGGATCCGCGGGCAGGCCGGCTTCGCGCCGCTGCCGCACTCCTCGGCGTGGCCTCGACCGAGGTCCGTTCCGATGCCGGGCAGAACATCAGGGCCGGGGCCGCGCTCCTGGCGCAGTACGCCCGCCAGGCGGGTGGCGGGCGTCTCCCGTTGTCGACCGCTGGATGGTCCGCTGCCGTCGCCCGTTTCGGCGCCGGCAACAACCCGGCGACCGGAGCCGCATTCGTCGAGGATGTCTTCGCGCTCCTACGGACCGGGCTGCCCACCACCACCGTGGACGGGCAGCGAATCGCACTGCCTGCCGACCCCGGGCTGCCCCCACTGTCCGTGATCCTGGGGAAGAACCCGGAATGCCCGCCGGAGGGGGACTGCCGCTTCGTGTCCGCGGCCTATGCGCAGACCGACCCGGCAGATCCCAACGCCTACGGCAACTATGACCCCGCCGACCGGCCCGACGATGGCAACGACATCCGCTACATCCTCATTCACTCCACCGAGAGCACCTACAGCTCGACGATCAACGCGTTCGGAGACCCGAACCACGGTGCGAGCACGCATTACGTGATTCGATCCGCAGACGGTGAGATCACCCAGATGGTGCGCACCGACGACGTCGCCTTCCACGCGGGCAACTGGACTTTCAATTCCCGGGCGATCGGCATCGAGCACGAGGGCTTCGTGGCCGACGGCGCCACCTGGTTCACCCAGGAGATGTACCGGTCCTCGGCGCGATTGGTGCGTTACCTCGCCGAGCGCTACGACATTCCGTTGGATCGCCGCCACATCCTGGGCAGCGACGAGATCCAGCGGGGCACGCCGGACCGGGTCGCCGGCGCGCACTACGACCCGGCGACGTACTGGAACTGGCCTTACTTCATGGCCCTGCTCGGTGCTGGGGACGAGCAGTCGGTTACCGAGGCGAACTCCGAAATCGTGACGATCACGCCACCGTTCGCGGGCAATGAGCAGCCGGTGCGGTCCTGCGACCCGGGTAATCCCGGCGAGGCGTTGCCTGCGCAGGGCACCAACTTCCTGTATCTGCGCTCCGCGCCATCCGAGGAAGCACCCTTGATCGGTGACCCGGTGTTACATCCGGACGGCGGGCCCGGCACCACGCAGATCTGCGATTGGTCCAGTAAGGCACTATTCGGGCGTTCCTTCGTCCTTGCTGGCAGCCAGGGCGAATGGAAGGCGATCTGGCACGGTGGGACCAAGGGCTGGTTCCGTGACCCCGCCGGAGCTCTGTCCCAGCCAGGCGCCGGTCGCCTCGTGAAGCCGGCCCCCGGTCTGGATTCGATCCCGGTTTACGGAGTCGCTTATCCCGAGCCGGAGGCATTTCCCTCGACGATCCCGGTGCAGGAGATCCAGCCGCTTCAGTACCGGATCGCGGCTGGTCAGCGCTACACCGTGACCGACGTTTTGCCCGGCCAGTACTACTACTCCCGGTTCGACGGTGCCGATGTCCCCGACAACCACACTCTGGTCGTCGGTGAACGCCGCTACGCCCTCATCAACTTCAACTACCGACACGCCTACGTCGACCTGGACCACGTCCGCTTCGTCAACTCCACGGGCTGAGCATCATCTGTGAGCCACCTCACCGTGTGGAAGGGAGGGTACTGCCGGGGCGTTGTTCTTGATATCGGATGAATTTATGGAGGTGTGTCCGTGTCTCTTCGGTTACGTCACGAGACACCGACTTTGATCACTGACGCCGCACCGTCATTCGAGGAGGAGCAAGCCCGCCGCCGCCGCACTTACTCGATAACCATGGCAATTCACATTGGTGGCTTCGCCTTGTCCTACCCGCTCTACCAGTGGCAGTGGTGGGCCGGTCTGGTGACTGTCCTGGTCACCGGAATGCTGCCGTGGATCGCGGTGATAATGGCCAATGACGCACCTCGGCCCGACTCCTGCCGGCTCTCCAGGCCCTCCGTCGACGCGCCGCCCCCATCGCTACAAGCGAAAAATTCTGCTTGACATCAAGGTGTGTAATCTTCAATGCGTTCCTGGAGTTCTCGGGTGGTAGCGCTGGTAGGCACGTGAGTGAGAGCACGGTGCACCCGGTTCACCGAATGAACGATACCGTTGATTCGCTGCTCCGGTGGCAGGTCGAGTACCGTTGTCATCGCCTCGGTGGCGCCGTCCACCTCCCCGCGCCCGATCCGTGCGACGGCCAGTGCTGTGTGAGAACCGGCGGCGTCGCCGAATGCCCAGTCCGGATCGGCCGGATCGGAGTACGCCGCGGCGGTCTGGCATGCGTAGTCCTCGGCTGCGGAGTGCTGGTCAGGGAGCCATACGAGTGCATCGGCGGCGAAGTACAATTGCCGGTGTCGGCTGAATGTGGCGATGCCGCCCATCTCGTTCAACTCATCTGGATGTACCTGGTCCCCTGCGTTCTCGGCGCGCTCGATTGCGTTACGGGTTTGCTCGTCGTTGCCGAGAGCAGCCCATGCGCGCGCCTCGCTGGCGGGCAGCCACACAATGGCTGTGCTGCTTGCCCGCTGCGCATAGGTGGCGCCGCCCTGGGCGTAGCGGATGCTGTCATGAGGCCGGCGCGCTCAATAGGAGACCGATGATTGAAGGCCGGATATCCAGACGCGGAGTCCGTCGTGATCCGCCTGCTCGGCACACAACCAGGCGGTACGTGACTGCGCGAGTGCCGCGTGGGAGTCGCCCATGTCATGTGATACTTTGGCGAGTAGGCTGTCGAGAACTGTGCTCAGGAAGTAAAGTTGACGAGCGTGGATCGGCCGCTGAGGCCTTTCCCGCAGACTGAATACGGTGTCTTGGCCAGAGACGAGGTGGCCAAGGATTTCCTGTAGCGGACATGCCGGGTGGGCACGCGCCGGGTCACGGACTTCTTCGTAAACCAGCTGCAACGGCTCGTCGGACAAGGTCTGAAGACTTGTCATGAATCGCCGCGCCCGATCAGCCGCCACGGTTAATACCTCCGAAGGTTCTGCGCTGCGTTCTGATTCAGTTACCCCCGCGAGGTCCCCCGGAGTGTAGGGGGCCAGCAGCTGCTCAACCGGCCGACCGAAGGCGTACTGGAGCGCTCGACGCGTGACGGGGTTGGAGCGATTCCCGACTCGTTCGCCGCGGGCCAGGCGGCCCAGATGACGATCGCTGAGCGACAGGGAGGTGCTCTCATGTTGTTTGGCCGCAGTGACCAGTCTGACGGTTCAGCGCCCCGAGTGTGCGGTGCCCCTGCCAGGTCCGCAGAGGTCCTGCGCCGGTCCGCCGGGAGCGCGTCGCGGGCATGGCGTGGTCACCGAGAGTACTGAGATCGTCAGCGCCATGAAGACAGTGGTGAGGGGAGGCCCGTCCTCATGGCTCAGCTGACGGGCGCCGAGGATGAACGCCGCATGCGGCGGGCCGTTGCGTTTCCCGTGACAGCATCCGCGATGGCCATCGGTAACGCTGGCCGCTACCCGGCATTGTGCGGTCACCCGGTGTGGGCAACGGTACTCGCTTGTCCCGCGGGTCCACCATGTCCGGCCTGCGTCGCGATACGCAGTCCCGGCTCGGCAAGTGGGCGATGGCGCTGCCGCAAGCACCGGCCGGGCATGGGGGCCCGGCTTTTCACCTGGGGTGGTGATGCTCGATAAGTGCTGACAGTCCAGACCTGGTGATCGCGATGCGACTGCTCGACCACGCCAAACTCCGAGGCTTCGAGTTCCGGCGATGCGCTGCTGGAGCATCAGGTGGACGGTGATGCACTGGGTGTGCTCAATGAGGTGTTGACCTGGGAGACGGGATCATGACCTGTCAGGAGACGTGACTGAGCAGGAAGGCGCAGACAAATCCGGCGCAGGTCACCAGGCCGACCCAGTTGCCGGCATTCTCGAAACTCTCCGGCATCATTGTGTCGGAGAGCATGGTGAGGATGGCCCCGGCGGCGAATGACTGCACCACCGCGATGGAGACCGGGGGAGCTCCGCCGAGCAGGCTGTAGCCCGCTGCTGCCGCTGCGGCCGACACCACGGCGACAGCGAGTCAGAGCCCGAGGATCCAGCGCACCGAGTGGCCTGCCTTGCGTAACCCGACCGCAGCCGAGAGTGACTCAGGCACGTTGGACAGGAACACTGTGGCGACCATGGCCACCCCGACACCGCCACCGGCGAGCAGGGACACCCCGATCGCGGCGGATTCGGGAATCCCGTCGAGTATCGCTCCGAGCGCGATCGCTCCGGCCACCCCGCCGGCCTGCTGGCCCCCCGAGCGCTTGCGGTGCCGGCCCCCACGGTGGTTGAGAATCCAGTTCCCCGCGTGGAAGGTCACCGCACCGGCGAGGAATCCCCATACCACCGGCAGCGCACCGGAGCTCTCGAAGCTCTCCGCTACCAGTTCAAATGCCACGGCACTGATGAGTACTCCGGCACCGAAGGCCATCACGATCCCCACCACCTGCGGTGGCGTCGGCCAGATCAGCCCGAATGCCGCCCCGACCAGCAGGGCGAAGCCACCGACGAATCCCCAGAAAGCTGCTTCGAGCATGCCACTGTATATCTCGCCGGACATTGTCAATTCATTCCAGGAGGGTTTTGTCGAGCTTTACCATCCGGTCCTGCTCCCCCAGAACCGTGCCGCGGCCAACGCCCTGTCGATCGACTCTCACGGCACTGGCGTAGGCGAGGTCAACCGGGAGAGACCGAGCATGAGCCCGACCAGTGCCCCGGCGGCCAGTCCTCCAGTTCCCGCGACCAGTACCCGGTCCAGGTCAGCGGGCAACGTGACGAGCACCGTGGAGGCGCTCAGCACGGCCGCGTCCTGGATCAGCGTGCTCAGCCCCAGCCCGAGCGCGGCAAGTGCACCGAGGCTCGCACCGTCCCGGTGGCCACGGATCAGCAGAACCACGGCGAGCAAGCCGAGTGCCCAGCAGCCGGTCTGCGGCAGGTAGTCGCCGAGCAGTGTCCAGCGCGGGCCTTCCGCCGCCCGTGCGGCGAGTGCGGCGCCGGTGTGCCAGATCGAGGTGAGTACGGCCAAGCCGAGCGGCGCGGCCGGCCACGCGGGTTTGCGTAGTCGCCACGTGGTGGCAGCCATCCCCAGAGCCACCAGCGCGGCGCCGCTCAGCCATGGCCACGGGGAGGGGCCGGGTGTCCAGCGCACCTCGCCGAGAACGTGATGGGCAACGCCGTCCACCTCGACGACGACCCGCCACGGCTGCACCAGGGGACCGGGGGAGGGGTGCGCGGCGGAGAGGTGCCACTGCACGGACTCACCGGGAGGGACGGACAGCGGGGGATCGGCTACCAGCACTGCGGCGGAGGTCGCGTTGTGCAGCCGCAGTGCCAGGCCGTTCTGCAGCACATCGAGGGTGACTCCGGGCGGCAGGTTGTGGGTGAGCACCGAGGACCGGGCGTCGGAGGCCACGCCGGCCGAGCCCGGTCCGTCGACCTCGTGCGCCGCCGCCGGGGTGGCAAGGAATACCGACACACCGAGCATGAATGCCAGACACGCGGGCATGAGCAGCAGACACGCGGGGAGGGGGGGCCGCATGGTCAGGCGCCCAGGGGGTTGAAGCCGGTGGGCAGCTCCAGGCGGTGGGCGCTCAGGAAGCCGGGGTCGGCGAGGATTTCCCGGGTGGGGCCGTCGGCGACGATCTGCCCGTGGTCGAGCACCAGCGCGCGGGAGCACAGTTCCAGCGCGTAGGGCAGGTCGTGGGTGACCAGCAGGGTCGTCATCCCGAGCCGTTTGATCAGGTCGGCGAGCTCACGGCGGGCCGCCGGGTCGAGGTTGGCGGTGGGTTCGTCGAGCACGAGCACCTCCGGATGCATGGCCAGCACGGTGGCCACCGCGGCCCGTCGTCGCTCGCCCAGCGAGAGCCGGTGCGGCGGGCGGTCGGCGGCATCGGTGAGTCCGACGTAGGACAATGCCTCCTCGACCCGGGCTGCCAGGGCCGCACCGGAGAGCCCCTGATGAGCGGGGCCGAAGGCGACGTCGCGTCCGACGGTGGGGCTGAACAGTTGGTCGTCGGGGTCCTGGAAGACCACTCCGACCCGCCTGCGGACCTCGGTCAGGGTGCGCCGCCCGACCGGGACGCCGCCGATCGACACCGAGCCTGCCGACGGCGTGAGCACCCCGTTGAGCTGCAACACCAACGACGTCTTGCCCGCGCCGTTAGGGCCGAGCAGGGCGACCCGTTCCCCCGGCTCGACCCGCAGCGACACTCCGGACAACGTCTGCCGCCCGTCCGGGT
>JBOHHD010000400.1:0-6793 GCA_050700515.1 Pseudonocardiaceae bacterium | reverse complement strand
GGATGGGCTCATCCTCGTCGAGGGCGGGAGTAGGTAATCGGGATGGTCCGTCCTGGGAACCAGGTCAGGCATGTCATCGATGATCGGCTGGGGCCTGAAGTGACAATCCCTGCCCAGCGGGCTGATCCAGACGACCCCCGGGATAGGACACATCCGGTGGTCGGAAGTCCAGCCCTGGGCAGTGCCGACACCCCGGCGCTGGGGCCTTGACCACAGAGAGGACCGAAAGAGTGGCTGGGGGATCAGTTGAGGAGGATCAGCGCGCAGGACAAGCCGGGAGCCTTGCTGAGTTTGACGTCTCCGGTCAGCAGCGGCAGGTCCAGCGCTGCGGCCAGCGCGACATACAGTCCGTCGTAGAAGGTGACGGTATGCCGCAGCTCCCAGGCCCGGTCGGCCAGCCGTCCGGTGTGCGGATAACGGTAGTCGATCATCTCCGGCAGCGCGCGCAGTGCGGTGCGCGCTGTCTCCTCGCTGATCTCTCCGGCACGTTCGCCCCGACGCAGGACGTGACCCACCTCGGCGTCGAGGAGATGTGGAGCGTGACAGAGCGCTTCGGTGATCCGTTTGTGCGCCGCGATACCGACCGCGTCCTTGCGGGCCAGCGCACTGACGGCGGCGGCCGCGTCGACGACGTATTCACTCACCCCGCAGCTCCCGCAGCCCTTCCCGGATCGTGTCCTCACTCAGTCCAGGCGCCGGATCCTGGGCCAGTGCCTGCTCCACGATCGCCATGACCTCCGTCTTGTCCCGGCGTCGCGCCATCGCGATCAACTGCTCCCGCAGGTAGGACTGCAGGGACTGTCCGGACGCCTGCGCCCGGCGCCGGTAGGCCTCTGCCACATCATCCGGGACATCCCGCACTTGAATCGTCGCCATAGCGCTACTATAGCGCGAAAACAGCGCTAAAACACCAGCATAGATCGACAGGTCGATGGTGATCGACTGGGGTCGGGTGCGGCAGGTCCTGCCCGATGAGCTGGTCCAAATGAAATGGCCGTTACTAAAGACAGATGCACAAAGCCTTGGTCCGTGACTCGGACGCGCTGAGCAGGGAGGATGACGAGGCAGAGCACAAGCGTGTTACCTCGGTTGCTTGGGCATCGGTCGGCCCATGTGCCGCCGCGTACCCGGGTGACCGGGTGGGCCGCCTTTGTTGACTGCGCTCAGGACTGACCGTCACTGCGCAGTGGGGTCGGTGAGCATCGCACCGCCTACGGCGCGTGTACCGCGATCCCGGCCTTGTCGACGTAGTAGAGGTTCCGGCCGTGCACGCCTCCACACACCGGGCACCACCCATCGAAGATCACGGGCTTCGACCGCGCTCCCTCAGCTGGGCGCCAAGCACCGGTGCTGCCGTGGGTAGCACACAACTCGAACTGACCAGCGCACGATCCGCAGCTCGGCGCCACACCCATCGCGGCATGAGAGTCAACCTGATCTTGTGGCAATCTGGCTCGCTGCAAGATCACCCACGACACCGATAGCGAATCGCGGTGGACTGGCGTGGGCAACGGGTCGGCATCGCCCACCCCGCCCGCTGAGCCGGGCTGCGACGTTGTGGAAAAGCCGGGTGGCCGCAGATACACGACGATCCCCAAGACGGCCAGCGCAGAGACCGATTTCTACACCTACATCGACCTTGACGGCAACGCTGCTGGACACATGGAACAGGTGCTCGGGGTCATCGAGGTTGGCGCCGCTGCCGCGATCGGCAGGATAACCCATTCGATCTTCAGCCAGTTTCCACCGCCGCCTGACGACAAGCTGGGGATCGCCACCTTCATCGCTTTTCAGAAAGTACGGGGCAAGCGACGGCGCAGAGAGATCGAGACCCAGGCCGACCTCTATATGAAACTGCAGTACTCGGGGCTCGACAGCAACGCCCTTAAGCGCTTGTTTGAGGAGCAGTACGGGCATGCAAGCCCGGAGCAGATTGCCGAGATGGAAGACTTCGTCGCAAACCTGGACGAGTACGAGTTCGTTCCTGATCCGAACGATCATATTCGCATGATGGGCGGGTTAGCGCAGGAGATCTTCTGGCGCCTCATGCGCCGGCACTGGTACCTGGGCGTGTTCGAGGCACCGGTCCTCATCACCTGCGATGAGCCGGTCATGCTCTATAAGCGCAACCCTAGCCCACTTCGGGGCTACGGAGTGCTCGACGCCGACGAAGTCTGGTTCCCACTCAATCCGTCCTTGCTGCTCATACTGACCCTGGAGCCGTGGGCTCAGCGGCGGTTGAGCACCCGGGCCAGGAAGGTCCTCGTGCGCTCCGCGCGCGGGGCGGAGATCACCTGCTCGGCCGGACCGTCCTCGACCACCAGGCCGTGGTCCAGGACCACCACCCGGTCGGCCACCTCGCGGGCGAAGGCCATCTCGTGGGTCACCACCAGCATCGTCATGCCGCCCTCGGCGAGGGTGCGCATCACCCCCAGCACCTCGCCGACCAGCTCGGGGTCGAGCGCGGAGGTCGGCTCGTCGAACAACATCAGCGCCGGGTCCATCGACAGCGCCCGCGCGATCGCGGCCCGCTGCTGCTGCCCGCCGGAGAGCTGGGCCGGCATCGCGGACTCCTTCTCCGCGATGCCGACGATGCCCAGGTTGCGCCGGGCGACCTCGATCGCCTCGGCCTTGCCGCGCCGCAGCACCCGCCGTTGGGCCAGGGTCAGGTTGTCCAGCACCGACAGGTGGGAGAACAGGTTGAACTGCTGGAACACCATGCCGATCCGGCGGCGCGCGGCGTCGATGTCCACGTCCGGGTCGGTCAGTTCGACGCCGTTGACGGTGATCGTGCCGCTGGTCGGCTGCTCCAGCAGGTTGACGCAGCGCAGCAGCGTCGACTTGCCGGACCCGGACGGACCGATCACGCACACCACCTGGCCGCGCTCGACGGTCAGGTCGATCCCGCCCAGCACCTCCAACGAGCCGAACGACTTGCGCAACGCGCGGACCTCGACGGCCCTCTCCTCCGGCACCTCACCCACCTCCGGGTCTGGCCGGCGCCGCGCTGCCATAACGGCCTTCCAACCGCCGGGACACCAGGGACAGCGGGATCGTGATGATCAGATAACACAGGCCGGCGACCAGCACCGGGGTCAGGCTGCGGGACTCGTTGAGCTGCTGGCGGCCGAACTGGGTCAGCTCCTGCTGGGCCACCGTCGAGCCGAGGAACAACACCAGCGAGGTGTCCTTGGTGAGCAGCACCAGCTCGTTGGTCAACGGCGGTAGAATAATCTTGAAAGCCTGCGGGATGACGATCCAGACCATCGTCGCGGCCGGGGACATGCCCAGCGACCGGGCTGCCTCCACCTGACCGCGGGGTACCGCCTGGATACCGGCCCGAATGGTCTCCGCCAGGTAGGCGGCCGAGACGAGACCCAGCGCGATCATGACCGCCACATAGCGGTTGAGGTTCATGCCAGGAAAGGCCAGCGGAATGCCGCTACCCACGGCGAGGATCACCAGCAATGCCGGGAGACCGCGGAAGAACTCGATGTAGGCCCCGGCCAGCATCCGGTACACCCCGACGTCGGATAGCCGCATCAGCGCGAGCACCAACCCCCAGGGGAGGCCGAACCCGAAACCGAGCGCGGTGTAGATCACGGTGTTCTTCAGCGCCACCGTGATGACCTCAGGGAACAGCTCTCTGGCCACGTCGAGGTCGAAGAACGCTGATTGGATGCGACCCCAGTCGGCGGTCAGCGCAACGATCAGGACGATCAGGACCAGGACGGCGTACTGCATGCCACGGACAACCTTGATCCGTTGCCGCTTGGTCAGGGCCATTCCGGGCCGTTTCTCGCGTGGTGGAAGTAGCGGTCAGCTGCCCGGCGCCTTGTTGAACCACTTCTGGTAGATCCGGTCGTACTCGCCGCTGGCCCTGGCCTCGGCGAGCACCTCGTTGATCTTGCTGAGTAGCGCGGTGTTGCCCGTCCGCACACCGATGCCGTACTGCTCGCCGGTGTCGAATTCCGCGGTCACCTCGAAGTCGGGCTTGGTACTCACCCAGTCGTAGAGCACGCCGTTGTCGTTGATGCCGGCGTCGACATCCCCGATCTCCACGGCGTTCAGCAGCAGGCCGAGATCCTCGAAGACGACGATGTCGACGTCCTGGGCATTCTCCTGGGCATACTGCGCTCCGGTGGTGGCGTTCTGTACGCCGAGCCGCTTACCCCTGAGTTGCTCGAAGCTCGCCAGGCCCGCGCCCCTCCTGGCGACCAGCGCCTGGGTGGCGTCGAAATAGGGATCGGAGAAGTCGAAGTTCTGCTCGCGGACCTCGTTGATCGTCATGCCGGCGGCGGCCAGGTCGCACTTGCCCGCATTGAGGTCGGCGCCGGACTGGATGCCGTCGAACGGGGTGTCGATGATCTGCTGGGTGACGCCCAGGTCCTCGGCCACCAGGTCGACCAGGTCGACGTCGAAGCCGACGACCGTGCCGTCCTGCTCGAACTGGAACGGCTGGTAGGGCAACCCGGTGCAGGTGATCAGCTGACCGGCTTGGACCAGCGGAATGCCGGTGGCGGTGACGCCGGGCTCACTGGCGCCGCACGCGGCGGCAAGCACGGCGAGCAGCGCCAGGGACAACGGGGCACGTCGATGGGGCCTTGCCATGAAGGGCCTCCTGGGTTCACCTGGCCGGATCGTCGGTCGGCAATTGGGTGATGTTAGCCGCCGCGCGCTGCGGGGGCAGGCGTACCGCGATCGCGTAGGCGTAGACGGCCGCGCTGAAAACGACCAGCACCAGGGCGCCCCAGAGCAGGCTCAGCGGCCCGTCGCCGCCGTTCAGGATGAGCCCGGGGTCAGCCGGGTTGCCGGGGTCGATGTCGCCGAAGTAGCTGATGGTCACCAGGCCGCCGACCCAGATCGGGAACCACGACCCGGCCTTGAACTCCAACGGCGGCATCCGGTCGCGGGCGATTGCCGAGTAGACAGCGAAGACGACGTAACCGACCAGCAGCGCGATGAACATCTTCTCGTTGGTCGCCCAGCCGGCCCAGAACACCAGCAGGCCGGACGCGAGGAAGGCCAGGTAAGGCAGCACGTCTCCGCCGGGCACCCGGAACGGCCGCTCCTGGGCGGGCAGCTGGCGCCGCAACGCGCCCACCACCAGCGGACCGGCGCCGAACGAGATCGCGAACGCCGAGGTGATGAACCCGATGAACTGCCGCCAACCGGGGAAGGGCAGGAAGAACAGGCAGCCCACGACGAACATCAGCAACACCGACAGCCAGGGAATGCCGCGAGAGTTGAGCCGGGTCAGCCACTGGGGGGCGTTGCCGTTGCGGGCGTTGGCGTAGGCCAGCCGGGTCGTCACCCCCGCGTAGATCAGCCCGGTGTCGGCGGGCGAGACGACGGCGTCGACCCGCAGCAGCACCGCGAGCCAGACCGCGCCGAGCACGAGGGACAGTCCGGCCAGCGGGCCGGCGACCTCGCCTTCGTCGAAGGTCAGCTGCCCCCAGCCGCCGCCCAGCAGCTCGGCGGGCACCGCGGTGATGAAGGCGACCTGCAGCAGCACGTAGATGATTCCGGTGATCAGGACCGAGCCGATGACCGCGAACGGCACGTTGCGCTGCGGGTTGTCGGTCTCCCCGGCGAACTCGATGCCATTGCGGAACCCCAGGTAGGCGAACGCCACCCCGGCCGCCGGGATGGCGGCGAAGACGGCCCCGAAACCGGATGGGGCGAAGCCGCCCATCGCGCCGAGATTGCCGGGGTTGAACGCCAAGGCGAAGAAGGCGATGACGACCACGGCGATCACCGCCAGCTTCCACCACACCAGCACGTTGTTCAGCCGGGTCAGCAGCTTCACCCCGAGCACGTTGACCAGGCTGTAGAGGAACATCAGCGCGACGGCGACCAGCAGGCCCGACCCGGTCAGGACGAACACCCCGCCCGGGGAATCCATCAGCCAGGGAATATAGGGATCGGCGTACTGGGTGGTGGCGAGCACCTCGATGGGGGTCACCGCGGCTGCGGCGAGCCAGCTCATCCACCCCGCGCTGTAGCTGGCGAACGAGCCGAAGGAGTAGTGCGGGAACCGGATGATGCCGCCGGAGACCGGGAACATCACCGCCAGCTCGGCGTACACCACGCCGATCACCATCACCATGATCCCCCCGACGACCCAGGAGATGATCGCGGCGGGGCCGGCGATCTGCGCGGCGTACAGCGCCCCGAACAGCCAACCGGAACCGATGATCGCCCCGACGCCGGTGAACAGCAGGCTCGTCCGGCCGACGTCCTGGCGCAGCCCGGTGTCCAGCCGGACGTCGACCTTGCGAGGTATCTCTGGAGGTGCGGCCATGCTTCAGTCCTCGTGATCGTCGGTTCAGCCCCGTACAGAAACCGGCGAGCGGTGAGCTCGGGCCCGCGCCCGTCCTCCCGCCCGCCTGTCGAAAGCCTTCTGACTACCCGCTGTCATAGATTTGTAACCTCCGTAACGACTCCGCGTCCCTCAAGCCACGGCGTCCCTCAAACCACGGCCGCCACGTCCCGTAGATCGGTTCGGTGTCACCCTTGGCATCGCCGGTCGGTATGAACGCCGTCCCGTCGAATGAGTCTGCTGAGGCTGGCATATCGCGCGTGATCCAGGAGAAATGTTGCCGCTCAGGTCCCGGTTGGTCATCGGAGCTTTCCGGTCCCACCGGCTGGTCGGCGGTCGGGACGGGGGTGCGGATTTGTCACGTCGCCGACCTTTCTGCACTCACGGTGACCAACTGTCGGCCGGAAAGGCGGTGCTGCCTGGTGAGCGGCGAAAGTGTGCTGTGGCCGGACAAAACCGCACGGCCACAGC
>JBOHHD010000399.1:0-4653 GCA_050700515.1 Pseudonocardiaceae bacterium | reverse complement strand
AACCGAAGTATTTCAGGGAGTACAGGATTAGTGCGCGACAGTACACACTGGTTCGATTCAGACTTCGATCGCTTGGCTACATAAGGCTACCAAACAGCAACAATCAGTGATCTTGGATTGGCCCTGCCCAAGACCCAACTCGACCTTTGCGCCTCAGCATGGAAGCCCCCCGACCCGACCATCATCACCGAAGCGGCCCGCGCGCTTGGCGCTGTCGGGCAGGTGGACGTCACCGAACGCGCCAGCATCGTCGAGGGCCTGGACGAGCCGCCCCGTTACTACCTTCAACACGGCTACGGCTACCAGTGCCACGACCGACACCAGCCACACCACTACCGCCGGCACGGCCGCGCGGGCATCGGTTGGCCGACGAAGGAGAACCCCCAGCAGTGAACTACGAGAACTGGCCCCGGCTGCTTGTCGTCGACGTCGAAGGCAACGGGGCGAGCCCGCCTGACCTGGTCGAAGTCGCCGCCCTACCGCTGCGTGCCGGAATCCCCGACCTCAGTACTGCCCGGGCCTGGCTCATCCGCCCGCCCACCCCGGTCACCCCTTTCGCCACCCGGATCCACCAGCTCACCAACGATGAACTGGCCACCTGTCCCCCCTGGGAGGACGTCCGTGATGACGTGCGGGCCACGCTGCGCGATGCATGGATCTGCGCCCACCACGCCAGCATCGACTACCAGGTGCTGAGTCGACACCTCCCCGGCTGGCAACCCTGCGGAGTCCTCGACACCCTCCGCCTGGCCCGAGCCACCTACCCCGACTCGCCCAAGCACAGCCTTGATGCCCTCATCCAGTACACCGGCCTCGACCTGACCACCGCGCCAGCCCAGCGCCACCGCGCCAGCTTCGACGCCTACGCCACCGCACTGCTCCTGCTGCGCATGGCCGAGCACTATGACACCTGGGCAGCCCTGACCGAGGCTGCGGTTCCTTCTGGCCTGCCCCGAACGCCAGAACAAGAACCCACCCTGTGGTAAGCACCGTCTGCGTAGTCCCAGGAGCCCATACCATGACCATCGACCAGTGCCCGTCGGCTTGCCCGAGCGGTGACTTTCACCTCGGCGGCGACTTGCCAGTCCACCGGCTCGGCTACGGTTCCATGCAGCTCACCGGGCCTGGCCACTGGTCTGATCCGGCCGATCCCGGCAAAGCCCTGCGGGTACTGCGGCGCGCCGTCGATTCCGGCGTGAACCACCTCGACACCGCTGATGCCTACGGCCCGGAAACCGCCGAGCATCTGATCCGCAAAGCCTTGCACCCTTACCCAGCCGACCTGGTGATCGCGACCAAGGGCGGGCTCACTCGGCAAGGTCCGAACCGATGGGCACCAGTGGGCCGTCCCGAATACCTGCGCCAGTGCGTCGAGATGAGCTTGCGGCGGCTCGCGCTTGACCGCATCGACCTGTACTACCTGCACCGAATCGATCCCCAGGTCCCTCTTGATGATCAACTAGGTGTGCTGGTGGACATGCAGACAGAAGGGAAGCTCCGTCACCTCGGGCTCTCCCAGGTCGACCTCAACCAAATCCACCGGGTCGGCGAACTCGTTGCTGTTGCCGCCGTTCAGAACAAATACAACCTCGGCACACGGGTCTTCGAACACGTCCTGCGGCATGGTGAAACCACGCGGACCGCATTCGTTCCCTATGCCCCACTGGGCTCCGGGCGCCTCCTCCAGGAGAACAGCGCACTCGCCGAACTCGCCAGTCACTATCGAGCAACCCCAGCCCAGCTCGCGCTGGCCTGGCTGCTTCAGCACTCGCCGGTGATGCTGCCCATCCCCGGAACCAGTTCCGACGCTCACCTTGACGAAAACCTGGCAGCCACCACCATCCCAATCTCACCCGAAGACGTGGAGGTGATCAACGCGGCTTTCCCGCACAGCACACCCACCGCCCCACCCTGGCGAGAGGAGTCGTCGCGTGAGCAGCACCGTTGCTGAGTCCACCTGGCGTGAACTGGCACGACGACTGGCCGAGGACATCACCGCCGTGGGAAAGCTGCACACCCCGGCGTGGCGGGCAGCGGTGCAGGAGGTGCCCCGGCACGTGTTCGTGCCGTGGTACTACACCGATCCCCTTCCTTGCCCAGCTCCACCTCCCGCACGGGGTCTTCCGCAGCAGGTGGCGCCATGAATCCGGAAACGGGGACGACGGCACCACCATCACCGAACTCCGCGCCCCGGACGGATCCTGGGCCGAAGTCGCCCGCGAACCCGACCCCCGCTCAGGGGGCCAGAACAACCTGCTGAAGAGACCATCCCTGGAACCAGTTCCAAGGCTCACCGGTTCGTTTGCGCGGCGTCAGGCATTGTCGTTGTAGGTGAGGACGAGACGGGTGTGGGTTTTGTCGATAAGGGTGCCGTGTAGGTCGCTGTCCGGTGTGCCCGTGGGGTAGGCGGTCAGTGTCGGTTTGCGCTGGTCGCGTTCGACGGACCAGGCGCGGATTTCGTTGCATAGGTGTTCAGCCAGTTCGGCGGCGGGTCCGTGGCCGATCGCGCCCAGCTCCCAGCGCACGTGACCGCCGTCTTCGGCTTCGCGTGCCTGCGGGTAGCGGACGAACCAACACGCCCGCTCGCCGAGATCGGCCAGCAGCTCGGGCAGCTCTCCCACCAGGAACGAGTTCATCCGGTGCTCGGCCACGTACAGCTTGGCGTACAGCCATGACGCGCCCGACGAGCCGGGCGCGTGCCCGTGGTCGCGGCCCAGGACGGGCAGCGTGTCCACAGAGCCCGAAATTGCCGGTCAGCGTTTTACGGTCACTTCGGCTCGCATCCGGCAGCCGGATGATCGGGTGTCCACAGTGGCCACCGGTGGGGAGTGTGGTTGGGGTCGTCGAGCCACACGTGCTGCTCGGTCGGGGTGACGGTGACGCCGAAACGGGACCATTCCGGTTCGCCCAATTCGTGCCATTGCCGGTGGGCGGCTTCGACGGTGTGCCACAGCCGTTGGGTGCCGGCCTGCCGCACGGTGTGCTGACCGTCGGCACCGGGTTCACGGGCTGCCTCGCACCAGGAGCCGTCCGGGCTCACCAGCCGGGTGTGGGTGGGTTGGGGCTGCTCGGCGCTTGCGGTCAAGGTGTGAAAGGTTCCGCTGGGCAGGTGCAGCTGGGCGAGGAAGCGGAACTCCCCATCGAGCTGGGTGGGATCTACCCTGGTCAGGCCACTATCGACGGGTGCGGTGGGGTCGCGCTCGGGGGCTGGCAGGTGATAGTCGGCGGCGGTGGGGTCGCGGCGCATCGGCATGAATCGCCCGAGCCAGGGTAGGAACTGGCCGCGCAACCGCGGAGCCGCGCCGTTTCGGCTCAAGGTCATGTCTCGGCGCAGCGCGATGAGGTTGCCCGCGCTGAGCGGGCCTTCCAGGTCGACGAGCAGCAGCCCACCGGGCGCCAGTTGGGTGATCCAGGCGGTGGGGATGAACGGCATGCCGCAGGTCACGATGATCCGGTCGAAGGGGCCGTGCTCGGCCAGGCCCTCGACGCCGTCGCGGGCGACCAGCGTGGGTCGGTGGCCCAGCCGAGCCAACCGGTCGCGGGCCAGCTCGATCAGCTCGGGCCGCAGATCCACCGAGTACACCTGCTGCGCTCCGAGCCGCGCACACAGCACTGCGGCGTTGTAGCCGCTGCCGGTGCCGATTTCGAGCACCCGCATCCCGTCGTCGACCTCCAGTGCGTCCAGCATGCGCACCAGGAGACCGGGCTTGGTCGACGACGAGACCGGCCAGGGCAGGCCCTGCGAGCTGGTTAACACACTCGTGATCAAGGTGGTATCGGAGTAGACCAGCTCCCACCAGGCTTCGGTATCCGCCTTAGCCGGGCACCACCTGCGGTTCTCGTCTTGCAGGTAGATCCGGGGTACCAGCTCGTGGCGGGGCACCGCGCACAGCGCCGCCCGCCAAGCCGGTGAGCTCAGCTTGCCAGCGGCACTGAGTTGATCGGCCAGTACCGCCACCCGCTGTGTCCAGTCCATCAGGCCGACTCCCGATACGTGGTGGCGGCGGGAAGCGGTCGGGCGAGCAGTTCGGCCAGTGCATCGGTGATCGGCACGCCGACGGTCGACTCCAGCCAGCCGAACTGGCCGGTCGGGTTGACCTCCAGATAATGGTGTTCCCCGGACTGATCGACCACGAAATCCAGGCAGCCGAACACCAAACCCAGCTCGGCCATCAACGAACGGATACCGTTCTCCACGGTCGGTGGAACGTCGGCGGCCGCATGGCGCAGCGCGCGGTAGTCACTGCGGAAATCGACCCGCGCGGCGGCGCTGATGGGGTGGATCGTGACCGGGAAGAGCCGCTCGCCGACCATGACGACCCGCAGGTCGTACCGCTTGTCCACGAACCGCTGCAGCTGATGCGCCGTGGTGTCCAGGCCCCGTAGATCGGCCAGGTCGGCGGCGGTGAGCAGGTGGGTGTGCCCGACTTTCGAGCAACCGTCCTCGATGACCCGGTTGGCAAACATCTTGCACACGACCTCGCCACCGGCCACTGCGACGAATTCCCGTGCGGCCAGTGCGGTATTGGTGATCCGGGTGATAGGTACCGAAAGCCCGCACCCAGCTGCCTTGGTGAGTTGCCACGGCTTGGTGGCAGCAGCGACTTTGTGCGGATGATTAACCTGCCGCACCGGCAGCGACATCAGAACCCC
>JBOHHD010000398.1:0-4031 GCA_050700515.1 Pseudonocardiaceae bacterium | reverse complement strand
GCGTAGCACAGTCTCCATGCCGTCGATTCTGCGCAGCCCTAATCCTGTCCGCAACCCATTATCGGCGTGGCCATTCGGAGCCGAATCGCTGTACACGACCCTTGGGGGCCGCTACTCGGAGCCGAATCGCGGTGCGGACTCACATTGTGGGCCAGGAGTGGACTGGCTGGTTGGAGTGCATGTGGGAAATATAAAGGCGGAGCATGTCCATCAGCGCGGTTGGCCGGTCGGCGCCCCGGTTGCCCAGCGCCTGCACGGTTTCGCGCTGCCAGGTGGCGCCGGTTCGCCGCGTCACGCAGCGTTGCTCGATCACCCCGAGATAGCGCTCACGCGCGGCGTCGGATACCCCGCAGCTGCGCAGTCCACTATGGGCCAGCGGTAGTAGCGTGCGCAGCACCAACTCGTCCGGCGTGATCCACCCGACGCCCGGCCAGTGCAGCCGGGCATCCATACCCAGCCGGGCGCCCGCGTACAAGTTCTCCTCCGCCGCGCGAAATGACATCTGATGATAGATCGGTCTGTCGAGCTCGGTGAGCCCGCGCATCGCGCCGAAAAAGAATGCGGCGTTGGCCACCATGTCGATAACAGTAGGACCAGCTGGCAGCACCCGGTTCTCGACACGCAGGTGCGGTATCCCGGTCGCGACATCATACACCGGCCGATTCCAGCGCCAGATCGTGCTGTTGTGCAGCCGCAGCTCGGATAGCGAGGGAATGGTGCCCTCAGCCAGTGCCGCCAGCGGATCCTCATCTCCGGCTTCGGGTAGCAGCGGTGGGAAATACCGCACGTTCTCCTCGAAGAGGTCGAAGATCGAAGTGATCCACCGTTCACCGAACCAGGCCCTGGGGCGCACGCCCTGGTTGCGCAGCTCCGGTGAGCGCGTGTCGGTGGATTGCTCGAAGAGCGGAATGCGGGTTTCCTGCCACAGCGCCCGGCCCAGCAAAAAAGGTGAGTTCGCCGCCAGCGCCACTTGTACCCCGGCCAGTGCCTGCGCGGCGTTCCAGTGTGCCGCGAAATCCGCCGGGGCTACCTGCATATGCAGCTGCAAGGAGGTGCACGCTGATTCAGGGAGAATCGAGTTGGCCGCGCACGTCAACCTTTCTGGTTTTGTCCCATTCAGTGCTGCGGCTTGAATGTCGAGTACCAGTTCTTCGGACCGGGCGGCGAGAATCTGGTCGTTGAGCAGGGCATAGCGTGATTTGGCCGACATCCACCGCAGGTCGAAGTGCTCTGCTCGCATCGTCGGTAGGATGCCTATCATGACGGTGCCGACTCCGGCGTCGTGGGCCGCCTGTTCGGCAGTTGTCAGGACTGTGCGCAGTTCGTCCTCAAGGTCGATCGTCTCATCGTCGGACAGCGGCCGAGGCGCAATGTTGATCTCTATGTTGTGCTGGCCGAGCTCGGTTTGGAAGGCTGTGTCATCGATACGTTGCAGCACGGCCGCGTTCGCCATCGCCGGATCGAAATTCTTGTCCACGAGGTGGAGTTCGATCTCCATCCCGATCAGTTCAGGCTCCGAGGCCAAGTTGTTCCCGGCGAGCATCCGCGCCAGCGCCTCCAGGCATGTCTGGATCTTCTCACGGTAGTGTCGCAGGCTGCGGTGAGTGCGGTTCGGATCGACTACGCCGTTACCCATCCGGCCTCCTGCCGCTCTTCGTGAACATAACCGCCCATACGGTCTGTTCCTCATCAACCGAACAGGGTATATGTGAGCATTTAGAGATACTGACAGCGTCGCAAGCCTCCGCTAGAGGTGATCGCTTGCGGTGATAGACAGGTGAATAGGCATGAACAGTCGGGGTACTGGCAGCTGTGCAGGACTGGAGCTCCACGCCCGAGCGGGCCGTGCGGTGCTCATCGGGCACGGCACTCCGCCACTGGCGCCGAGTGACCTGCACCTGCCCACTGATCTGGAGCCGGCGCTGCACGAATGGGCTCAGATCGCCGAGACGGTGCGCCGCGACGGCGACTGCGAGGCGGGTGCGGTGGTATCGCAACGGGGTCGATTGCTCGCGACGCGGCTGGCCGGTACCACCGGTGTCCCGGTGGCCTATGCCGACCCCATGGCCGGGGGGATGGAGATCCTTTCTCCCGGCCAGCATGAGGAGCCGACACCGTGGGCGACGGGTGGTGCCCTCAGCGCTGCGGCCGCGGTCCTGGTGGGAATCACCCTGTTCGCTCTTTCCGAAGGTCTGGCTGGCCGCGGGGCGGGGTTCGTCGTGCTGGCGAATATCATCGTCGCTGCGGGGCTCGCGCCCTCGATGTGGTTGGCTCGGGCCATCCCGGTCTGGCGCTGGGTGGCTTACGGCGCTGCGGGGGGCATCCTCCTCGCCTGGATCGCTCTCCTGCTGTCCCTGCTCGGCTGAGACCTTCAGCCATGTGGATAAAGGGGGAGCGGCGCTATTCGCGGGGCGAGCGCACGCCGAGCAGTACGTCTTCCCAGGAAGGGACGATCGGGCGGTCCTTGCGGCCCCGTTTCGGCGCGGACGCCGCTGGCTGCGCGGCGGCGGGGGGCTGCGTTGATGCCGAGGGGGTCGGTGCCTGGTGGGTGGTCGGGGCTTGCGGGTCGCGGCGCTCGACGGCGGGGCGGTAGGGCGGGCGGTACGCCGGTCCGTCGTCAGGTATCGCCCGGGCCGGGGGATGTTCCTGGACCAGGGGGTCCGGCACCCGCAACGGTTCCCGCAGGACAGGTTCGCCGTCGGCCGACTCGGCCCGGGAGGTCATCGGGGTCCTCGGGGGCACGGGGAGCACCGGCGTCACCACCGGCACCGGGCGCAGCTGCGCAGCCGGCTGCGGGTCGATCAAATCGGTGGCGTGGTCGTCGATCGCGGTCACGGTGCCGCCGTGCGCGCCCGGGTGGAACGTCCAGTGCGCCGCGTTGTCCGATCGCCCGGCCAGCCAGCGCAGTTGCACGACCCACTTGCCGTTCTCCCCGCGCCAGGAATCCCAGACCACCGTCGCGTAGTCGTGCCCGCGTTGCCCGAAGGTCTCGCTGACGACCTCTTCCAGGGTGCGCACATCAGGACCGTCGGAGCGCACCGGGTGGGCCTGCTGGGCCAGCTGCGCGGTGCGCGACCGCTCCAGCAGCACCGGATAGGCGAACCGCTCGATCCGCTCGCTCGCGACGCCTGCGGCCATGGCCACCTGCTCGACGGACTCTCCAGCCCTGATCCGGGTCTGGATCTCACGGGGTCGCATCTGGCTCTCCAGCTCGATCTCGATCTGTCCGAGGCGGGGAAGATCACCCCGAACAGCTGCGTGCAGGCCTTCGTCCGCGGGCAACGTGAATCGCTCCCGTCGCTCGCCGGACCGCTGGGCCACCGTCTCCAGGATGTCCGTGCGGCCGTCGATCCCCAGACCGACCACCCGCAGCGCGCGCATCCCAGGACCTCCGCATCAACCCGTGCCCGTAGCCGACCACGGTAAACCGCTGCGCCACCCTGTCGGGGGAGGCGCGCCGCCAGCCACCGCGATCGGCATCGCGTCAATCCAGGCGCTCGACCACCCAGTCGATGCACGACGTCAGTGCCGTGACGTCCGCCGGGTCGACCGCAGGGAACATACCGATCCGCAGCTGGTTGCGGCCGAGCTTACGGTAGGGCTCGGTGTCCACGATGCCGTTGGCCCGCAGCACCTTCGCCACCGCCGCCGCGTCGACCGAATTCACCAGGTCGACGGTGCCCACCACCAGCGAGCGCTTGACCGGGTCGGCGACGAACGGCGTGGCGTATTCCGATGCCTCGGCCCAGGTGTACAGCCGCGACGACGAGTCGGTGGTGCGCCCGACGCACCAGTCCAGCCCGCCGCCGGCCAGCATCCACTCGATCTGGTCGGCCAGCAGCAGCAGGGTCGCCACCGCGGGGGTGTTGTAGGTCTGGTCCTTGCGGCTGTTGTCCAGCGCGGTGGTCAACGACAGGAACTCCGGCACCCACCGCCCCGACGAGCCGATCTCGCTCACCCGCTCCAGCGCGGCCGGGCTCAGCAGCGCGATCCACAGCCCACCGTCGGAGGCGAAACACTTCTGTGGCGCG
>JBOHHD010000397.1:0-8634 GCA_050700515.1 Pseudonocardiaceae bacterium | reverse complement strand
GGCGAGGAAGTCCTCCTCCGTCCCGACGTCGTTGATCGCGACCTGCTGCGTGGACGGGGCGGCGGTGGTGTCGGTGGTCATGCGGTGGGGTGCTCCGGAGGAATAGGGTCGTCGGTGGGCAGTGTTGTCGGCGCGTTGTTGTCTCGGTGCGCTGGATCGTTCCCGCTGCGGCGGATCGTCCGTAGCCACGCGCCGGACTCAAGCCTCTACCAGCGAAAACCGCCCGCAGACTCCTGCATTTCCGGATGCGACGTGCCGCACGGACTCGGCGTCCGGGCAGCGTGAAATGATAGCGCAAGTCGATCGTACTCAGGCAGGCGTCCAGGCAGCAAACCCGACCCCCGAATTCGCGGAAACCGTCTGGAAGACTGCCCCTGTGACGGGCGCGCCGCAACCGGGGCACGATGCCCTGCCTCCTGAGGGAACAGCCAAGCTCCACGAGCGGGCCGAAGCCCTGCTGGGCACTGCCGAGGTCGTGAGACGTCCGGTCGGCGTCACGGAGTCGGTGGTCGTCAACCGCCGCTGGTGGGACGCAGACGCCTCGGATTATCTGGATGCGCACGGCGCCTTCCTCGGGGTGACGGACTTCGTATGGTGTCCGGAAGGACTGCGCGAATCCGAGGCCCGGCTGCTCGGTGGGCTTGCCGGTCGCCGGATACTGGAAGTCGGCTGCGGCTCGGCCCCGTGCGCCCGGTGGTTGTCCAAGCAGGGAGCGCACGTCGTCGGTCTGGACCTGTCGGCCGGGATGCTGCGGCATGCGGTCGCAGCCGCACGGGACACCGGGATCACGGTTCCCCTGGTGCAGGCCGACGCAGGGCGGTTGCCGTTCGCCGATGGCTCCTTCGACCTGGCCTGTTCCGCTTTCGGTGCGGTGCCGTTCGTCGCCGACTCGGCTGCGGTGATGCGAGAGGTCGCTCGGGTGCTGCGCCCCGGCGGCCGATGGGTCTTCGCGGTGACCCATCCGATGCGGTGGATCTTCCCCGACGACCCCGGCAAGCCCGGCCTGACGGTGGCGCAGTCCTACTTCGACCGCAGCCCCTATGTCGAGGCGGATGCCCGGGGACAGCCCACCTATGTGGAGCACCATCGCACCATGGGCGACCGCGTACGGGAAATCGTCGCCGCGGGATTACGGTTGGACGACCTGGTGGAGCCGGAGTGGCCGACCGGGTTGGAGCGGGAGTGGGGACAGTGGAGCCCGCTGCGCGGAGCGCTGTTTCCGGGAACGGCCATTTTCTGTTGCCGACGTTAGTGTGCCGCCTCGTCCCAGGAGCAGCCCACGCCCACGGAGACCTCCAGCAGGACGTCCAGGGTGTATGCCGAACCCATCTCGCGGCGCACCAGCGTCTCCACGGCCTTCCGCTCGCCGTCAGCGATCTCCAGTACCAGTTCATCGTGTACCTGCAACAAGATTCGGGAACGAAGCTGCTCGGTGCGCAGGGCGCGGGCCACTCCCAGCATCGCGACCTTGATGATGTCAGCGGCACTTCCCTGGATCGGTGCGTTCAGCGCCATCCGCTCGGCCATGTCGCGACGCTGCCGATTGTCGCTGACCAGATCGGGCAGGTAACGGCGGCGGCCCAGGATGGTGGCGGTGTAACCCTCCCGGCGGGCCTTTTCCACGACCGTGTGCAGGTAGTCGCGAACCCCACCGAAGCTGGCGAAGTACTCGTCCATCAACCCGCGCGCCTCCTCGGTGGAGATCCTCAGCTGCGCGGCCAACCCGAACGCGGACAACCCGTAGGCCAGGCCGTAGTTCATCGCCTTGACCTTGGCGCGCTGCTCGCCGGTGACCGCGGTGGCGTCCACCCCGAATACCCGCGCGGCGGTGGCAGCGTGGAAGTCGAACCCGGAGGTGAACGCCTCGATCAGCGCGGTGTCCTCGGACAGATGGGCCATGATCCGCATCTCGATCTGGCTGTAGTCCGCTGTCATCAACTCCGCCCATCTGGTGTGCTCACTCGGCGGACCCACCACGAATGCCCGCCTGATTCGCCGTCCGGCCTCGGTGCGGATCGGAATGTTCTGGAGATTGGGATCGGTGGAGGACAACCGCCCGGTCGCGGCGATGGTCTGGTTGTAGGTGGTGTGGATCCGCCCGTCGTCGGCCACCGCCTTGAGCAGGCCGTCCACGGTGGTCTTGAGCCGGGTCGCGTCACGGTGCTGGAGCAGGTGCGCCAGGAACGCGTGCCCGGTCGAGGCGTAGAGCGTCTGCAGCGCGTCGGCGTCGGTGGTGTAGCCGGTCTTGGTGCGTTTGGTTTTCGGCATACCCAATTCGTCGAAGAGCACCACCTGCAATTGCTTCGGCGAGCCCAGGTTGATCTCCTTGCCGATGACCGCGTAGCAGTCCTGCTCAGCCTGCTTCACCGCGGCGGAGAAAGCGGCCTCCAACTCGCTGAGCAGGTCGGTATCGACCGCGATGCCGACCGCCTCCAGCTCGGCCAGCTCGGCCAGCAGGGGCAGCTCCAGGTCGGTGAGCAGGGCACGGCCCTCGATGCGGTCCAGTTCGGTGTCCAACGCGTCGGCCAACTCGGCTATCGCCCTGGCCCGCAGGATCTCACCGGTAGCCCGGGCGGCGGCGTCCTCGCCCTCGAACAGGCTCGGCTGGGCGCTGTCGTCGGCCTCCACGCGCAGCTCCCGACCCAGGTAACGCAACACCAGGTCGGCAAGGTCGAACGACCGCTGCCCCGGGCGGACCAGATAGGCGGCCAAGGCGGTGTCGCTGGTCAGGCCGGCCAGTCCTGCGCCGCGGCCCCGCAATGCGTGCAGCAGCGGTTTGGCATCGTGCGCCGCCTTGGGCACAGCCGGATCGGCGAGCCAGTCCACCAGCGCCTGCTCGTCCTCGGCGGTCAGTGCCGTCGGGTCGAGATAGGCGCCCTCTCCGTCAGGCGCCGCCAACGCGAGGCTCTCCAGATCACCCGCGCCCCGCACCCACACGCCGTGGAAGGCGAGCCCCACCCGACGGCCTTCACGGGTGTGCGTGTCCAGCCAGGCGCGCAGCGCACCCGGCTCGATCACCGTACCGCGCACCTCGAAACCCCCGTCGGCCTCCGGCTCCGGTGTGCTCAGGGTGGCGAACAACCGGTCTCGCAGGACGCGGAACTCCAGGTCGTCGAACAAGCGGTGCACCGCGTCGCGATCCCACGGTTTGAGCGCCAGCTCGCTGGGTTGCTCGGGCAGGTCCACATCCCGCACCAACTCCGTGAGGCGGCGGTTGAGCAGCACCGACGCCAGGTTTTCTCGCAGCGCGGCGCCGACCTTGCCCTTCACCTCGTCCACCCGGTCCACCAGCTGTTGCAGGGATCCGAACTCCCTGATCCACATGGCTGCGGTCTTCTCCCCGACCCCGGGGATGCCGGGGAGGTTGTCCGAGGGGTCGCCGCGCAGCGCTGCGTAGTCCGGGTACTGCGCGGGGGTCAAGCCGTAGCGCTCGGCGACCTCCTCCGGGGTGAACCTGGTCAGCTCCGAGACACCTTTGCGTGGGAAGAGCACGGTTACCTGGTCACTGACCAGTTGCAGGGCGTCCCGGTCCCCCGTGCAGACGAGCACCTGGAAACCGGCCGGTTCGGCCCTGGTGACCAGGGTGGCTATGAGGTCGTCGGCCTCGTAGTTCTCTTTGGTTAACACAGGAATGCCGAGGGTGGTGAGCACGTCCTGGATCAGCGAGACCTGGCCGCGGAATTCCTCGGGAACGGTGGTGCGGTTCGCCTTGTAGAGCGGGTAGGTCTGCGCCCGGAAGGTCTGGCGGGACACGTCGAACATGGCGGCTACGTGGGTGGGCTGCTCGTCGCGGAGTAGGTTGATCAACATCGAGGTGAAGCCGTACACCGCGTTGGTGGTCTGCCCCGTGGTGGTGCGGAAGTTCTCCGCAGGCAGCGCGAAGAACGCTCGGTAGGCCAGCGAGTGGCCATCGAGCAGGAGCAGCCGTGTTGGGGTAGAGACCGTCACGGCCAGCGAGTCTAGGCCGCCTACGGTGGGTGGCTTCCCGGCATCAGCGGAGGTTCTGCAGTGACCACGTCCGGCACCCCGTTCGCGGCCGATCCGGCCGCCAGCGAGTTGGTGGCCCGTTGGGCCGACGAGCAACTCACGGAGCGGATGGGCATCAAGATCATCGAATGGAACCCGGAGCGGATGGTGGGGACGATGCCGGTGACCGGCAACCGCCAGCCGTTCGGGCTGCTGCACGGCGGGGCGAATGCAGTGCTGGCCGAGACGCTCGGCTCGATCGCAGCGGCGCTGTGGGGCAAGCCCGACGGGGTCCCGCTGGGTTTGGAGCTGTCCTGCTCCCATCACCGAGCGGTAACTGAGGGGCAGGTCACCGGCGTGTGCACACCGCTGCATCGGGGCCGCACCGTGGCCACGTTCGAGGTCGTCATCAGGGACGAGCAGGACCGTCGGACCTGCACCGCCAGGCTGACCTGTGTGATCCGGCGTCAATCGGTCGAGTGACAGCTGCCCTGTCACGTCAGGTCTTGGGTACGGGTGTGCTCCCACCGGTAGACCAACAGTTAGTCTTCGCTCTCCAGAGCCCACCCGGGCACTCGGCCCATATCCGGCGGTTTCTCCCGAACTCCCGCCGCCGACGCCCTCGACTCCCGACGAGGAGGCGCACACCGGTGCGACCACCAGGCCCGGTCCGGCCACAGCGGGGGATGTGCTCCGACGATCCCCGACCTTCCTCTTGGATCCCTCGTCCACTAGGCGTGCTGCTCGTCACGCTGATCGCCGGGGCCGCGCTGCTCGGCCTGGCACTTCCCGCGTTTGCCGCTTCGCAGCCAACCCCGGCTCAGCCCACGACAACCCAGCCCCCGTCGACCCAGCCCACTCCCCCGCCGGAAGACGAGCCCGCTGAGGGGCTACCAGTCAGCGGGACCCTGCGCAACAACGACACACTGCTCGCCGGCGTGCGGGTGCAGGCCTTCGACTCCGGCGGCGAGCTGGTCGACGAGACCACTTCCAACGGCCGCGGTCGCTGGGAGCTGACTGTTCCCGAGCCCGGCCAGTACACCTTCCGGATCGACCAGGCGTCCCTGCCCGAAGGCGTGGAGGTGCTGCAGGGCGAGGTGCCCCGTGAGGTCGCCGAGGGCCGGTTGGCGGCGGTGGTGTTTCTGTTCGGCGCCGAACGCACCGGCCTGGAGAGCTCGCTGATCGCGCAGGTGCTGCGGGTGCTGGTCGACGGTATCCGGTTCGGCCTGGTCATCGGCATTACCGGAGTAGGCCTTTCGCTGATCTTCGGGACCACCGGGCTGACCAACTTCGCGCACGGCGAACTGGTCACGATCGGGGCTGTGGTGGCCTGGACACTGAACGTCGTCGGTGGGTTGCACCTGATCCCGGCGACGCTGCTGGCCATCGTGGCAGGTGCCGCTCTCGGTGCGGCGAACGACCTGGGCATCTGGCGACCGATGCGCAGGCGCCGATCGGGACTCATCGCCCAGCTCGTGGTCTCCATCGGCCTGGCCATCGCGCTGCGCTACGTGGTGCTGATCTTCTTCGGAGGTCGGTCGGAGTCGTTCACCACCTATGCCGACCAGGTGGAACGGAACTACGGGATCATCAGCCTGACCGACAAGGACATCTCCACAATCGTGATCAGCCTGGTGGTCCTGATCGGGGTCGCGCTGCTGTTGCAACGGACCCGGATCGGGAAGGCGATGCGGGCGGTGTCGGACAACCGGGACCTGGCCGCCGCCTCGGGCATCAACGTCGAGCGGGTCGTGCTGTTCGTCTGGGTCCTGGCGGGGGGGTTGGCCGCGCTCGGGGGCGTGTTGTTCGGCCTGTCCGAGCTGTCCGGGACCGTGCAGTACGAGATGGGCTTCATCCTGCTGCTGTTGATGTTCGCCGGAGTGATTCTCGGCGGGTTGGGCACTGCTTACGGCGCCCTGCTGGGCTGCCTGATCGTCGGGGTACTGGTACAGGTATCCGCCGAGATCATCCCGGTGGACCTCAAGTATCTGGGCGGGCTCGCGGTACTCATCGTCATCCTGGTGATCAGGCCACAGGGCCTGCTCGGCAGCCGCGCGCGGATCGGGTGAACTGATGATCGACTTCACTAATCTGCTCACCAACGGCATCGAGCAGCTGATCGGTCCCTCGGCGATCTTCTTCGCGCTGCTGGCGATCGGACTGAACATCCACTTCGGGTATACCGGCCTGCTCAACTTCGGCCAGATCGGTTTTGCGCTGGTCGGCGGGTACGGCATGGGGATCGCGGTGGTGAATTTCGGCCTGCCGCTGTGGGCGGGAGTGCTGGTGGGGATGGTCGCCGGGGCCGTGCTCGCGCTGCTGCTCGGGATCCCGACGCTGCGGCTGCGCGCCGACTACCTGGCGATCGTGACGATCGCGGCGGCGGAGATCCTCCGGCTGATCACCCGATCCACCTCGCTGACCGAATTCAGCGGTGGCACCCAGGGACTCACCGGATACGGAGGAGGTTTCCGGTCGCTCAGCCCTTTTGACAATGCCCGGTTCTACAGCTTCTTGGGAGTGCGCTTCCTCGGCCAGGACCTGTGGACGATCTGCGTGGGTTGGGCCGTGGTCGCCGTGTCCTTGCTTCTGGTGTTCCTCCTGGTGCGCAGCCCGTGGGGGCGAGTGCTCAAGGCGATCCGGGAGGACGAGGACGCGGCCAGGGCGCTGGGGAAGAACGTCTTTGCCTACAAGATGCAGGCGCTGGTGCTGGGTGGGGTGTTCGGTGCGATCGGCGGGATCGTCTACGCGCTGGCCACCCAGTCACTCACGCCGGACTTCTACTCTCCCCCACAGACCTTCTTCGTCTATGCAGCGCTCATCATCGGCGGGGCGGCCCGGGTGGTCGGTCCGGTCATCGGCGCAATGATCTTCTGGTTCGTGCTGTCGATCACCGACAACTTTCTCCGCCAAGCCATCGCGGGCAGCGATCCACTGATCACCTTCATCGACAGTCAGGACGTCGGCGCCATCCGGTTCATCCTGGTCGGCGTGGCACTGGCCCTGCTCATGATCTTCCGACCACAGGGCATCCTCGGTAATAAAGAGGAGGTGCAGCTCGATGCACGTTGATTCCCCGTTCGCTGCGGTGCCCACGGTGCCGGGCGTCGCGAAACCCGACCCGATACTGGTGATCGATTCGCTGACCCGTTCATTCGGTGGTCTCAAGGCCGTCGACGTGGCCCACCTGGAAATCCAACGCCGTAGTATCACCGGGCTGATCGGTCCGAACGGCGCGGGAAAGACCACGCTGTTCAACCTGCTCACCGGGTTCGACCGGCCCAACACCGGCCACTGGACCTTCGAAGGAACGCCACTGACTCGGCTCGCCCCGCACCAGGTGGCCCGCCACGGAGTGGTGCGCACCTTTCAACTCACCAAGGCGCTGGCCAAGCTCACCGTGCTGGACAACATGCGCCTGGGGGCGCCGAACCAGACCGGGGAACGGTTCTTCGGCGCGCTGCTCAGCAACTGGAAACCGCAGGAGCTGGTCAACACCCGCAAGGCGATGGAGCTGCTCGCGCGATTCCGGCTGGACACCAAGGCCCAGGACCTTGCCGGTTCACTGTCCGGCGGGCAACGCAAGCTGCTGGAGATGGCCAGGGCGTTGATGATGGATCCGACCGTCGTCATGCTCGACGAACCGATGGCCGGAGTGAACCCCGCGCTCACCGAGAGCCTGCTGCAGCACGTCAGGTCGTTGCGTAACGACGGGATGACGGTGGTGTTCGTCGAGCACGACATGGACGTCATCCGTGACATCAGCGATTGGGTGGTGGTGATGGCCCAGGGCAGCGTGATCGCCGAAGGCCCGCCGGAGGAACTCTCGTCCAACAAAGCGGTTGTCGACGCCTACCTGGGCGCGCACCATGACCGCGCACTGGAATTCGACGCTCAGGGCAATCCGGTGGGAGAGACCGCAACACTCGTCGCGGAGATCGAGAGCGAACTCGATGCAGCCATTGAACGCGGCGAGAACCTGTCGGCGCCCACCGTGGCCAGAACGCCGCGACACCGCAGAGAGGACTGAGGCGTGAACCTCCCGATCGGTGATGGGCGCTCCCCGGCTGAACTGACGGCGACCCCGCCGCAGCGACACCACCAGCTGGCACAAGGCGCGCTGCTGCGAGCCGATGATCTGGTCGCCGGTTATCTGTCCGGGGTGAACATCCTGCAAGGCTGCGACTTCTATCTCCGTGAGGGCGAGATCGTCGGCATCATCGGGCCCAACGGGGCGGGCAAGTCGACGCTGCTCAAGGCAATGTTCGGACTCATCCCGGTGCGCGGTGGCAGCATCACGCTGCGCGGCACGGACATCACCGCCGCCAAAGCCCACGTGCTCGTCACCAAGGGTGTGGGGTATGTGCCGCAGAACAACAATGTGTTCTCCTCGCTGACCATCGAGGAGAACATGCAGATGGGTGCGTACCTTCGCCCCCGTACCTTCACGAAACGATTCCAGGCGGTCTGTGAACTGTTCCCCCTCCTGGGTGATCGGCGAACAACGAAAGCCGGGGCGCTATCGGGTGGGGAGCGGCAGATAGTGGCGATGGGCAGAGCACTGATGATGGAACCCTCAGTGTTGCTGCTGGACGAACCGTCCGCCGGGCTGTCGCCGATGTTCGCCGACGAGGTGTTCGTACAGTGCAAGAAGATCAACGCAGCCGG
>JBOHHD010000396.1:0-8918 GCA_050700515.1 Pseudonocardiaceae bacterium | reverse complement strand
CCGCTGGCTGGCTATGGTGTGTTCGGTCTTCGGGAGGGATATGATCCCGCGTGGCGTCCGACCGCGCCCAACCTTCGGCAACCCGCCCCAGCCGGGTTAACCACGGAGGCAAAGGGAGGTTCACCTCTCGGTCGGAGCTTTCTCGTCGATCGTGCGCCCCGCCGCACCGGTCGCTGGGGGATCTGCGGACGGGTCGCAGGAGAGACCATGACTAAGCAGGATGACTTCAAACGACGCGTGCGAGTCCGCATGGCCAAGACCGGCGAGTCGTATGCGACTGCTCGCGGCCAGCTTCTCGCTGAACGGCCCGATGTGGCGACTGCCGGTCCCGTTCCCGGCGACTTGATGGCGGCAGCATTGCGTATCAGCAACGACGACAGCACCGCCCTGCCCGCGAGCGGGCTCGCGCACGTGCAGCTTTTGCTCGGTGAACGTGAAGGTCGGGTGCGGGCTCCGGTGGGCGGTCTTCCCTTTGGCGTGATGGCTGTGTCAGTGCCGGTACGCCGAGATGGTGAAGCAAGGGCGCCCCGGGATCGCCACCGTCGACTGAAGATCAGCTATGTTGATCTGATCTCAGATGGACCAACCAACGCATATGATCCGCCTTCACATCTGACTACCCGCGACTTAATCTTCGTTCTTGAAGCCGGTCGTCGGGATTGGGCAACCGTCGAGAGCTTCTTTGGGTCTGAACAGGCATGGGATGTGGCGATCGCGCTCGTGCGCTGTGGGGGTGTGGTTCTTCGCTATGGCACGGACGAGAACTTGGAGCTGACGCAGCCGATCGACTGGCGCCGATCGCATGCCTGGTCGTTGCAGCATGCGGATCTTCTGAACGACCTTCGCGGGCGTCCAGACCCTGACGAACTTCGCGCCGAATTGCTGGATATGATGGCGCAGGTCGATGAGCTTCACGCCGAACGTACGCTATTGGCCGCGTGTCTTCAAGGATCATCCCTGCGGGTTCCGAAGGGCAGCGCCACCGGCACGGAGGCATGGAGCGTATACGAGAATGTCATCCGAGCTGCCGCAGTATGGTGGCCGCATCGACGTACGGGTGGCGAACCGTTGACGGCCAAGGGCTTGGCGAACAAAGCTTTTCGAAGCTCGAAGAGCTGGACCGCCGAGCGGGAGCTTGCGTTCTCGAACCTCATTGGAATCAGTTTCGATCAGATGGTGTCGCAGGCCGACACTGACGTGAGGATACGCGGTCCGCTTGTGTGGTGGTTGGGTCGGGTTGCTGCCGACGCTAGTGTGGCAGAGCCATGGGTTTCTTTGCCAGCCAAGGGTCTTCATGCTGCCGGAATTGTCAGTTGTGAAGCGGATGGTGTCTTGCTGGTGGAGAACTCCGATACGTTCGAGCAGGTTTGCAGAATTCCCGAGATAGCCGAAAGCTGGTTGTGCGTCTGGGGTAAGGGATATGTGAGTCACGGTGTTGCTGCATTGCTGTCGTATCTTATGCCGCGTCCAGTGGCTGCCTGGTGCGATCTGGACGCAGACGGCATCGGCATCATCGATGGCATCACCATTCTGGCGACGTGCCAGGACGTAATTATGGTGGAGGCTCGTCCCTACTGTGGTGAGGTTCTCTACTTCCACTACCCCTCAAGGTCAGCGCCGCTCAATCGCCCGACGCGCATGTTCGGCTTCGACCCGAACGGTGCCCGGGTCGAACTGACCGCCAAGGCTCTTACTGAGGGACGCAGCCTGGTGTAACTCTGCTGTCAATGCACGGCAGGACACAACGGCGAACCTGCGTGGGATAGGAGATCCAGCGGATCGTTTGAAAGCACGCTCCGAAACCCCATAGACCCTGCTCGGCCTTCCGCGCGGAAGGTACTAAGGAGTGACTAAGTTTCTAGACTTGGATCACTTTGTTGATCTACATCGTTGCGGTTCAACGACCTAATGAGGCAGTGAATCGGTCCAAAAATCTACATTCCCCTTAGTGTGTGGAAGCTGTCAAGGCCGCGCCACTAAGTGCCCTCCACCGGATTCCACGGAATGTGGGTGACTACGGTGCCTACCTGAGCGGTACGGGCATAGTCAACCAGCCGGAACGACGGCATGGTCGCCCGTGCGAATAGCGGGTGAAGGTTGAGAATCATGGGCAAGAGGACGTCGCTTTCGGACAGAGGTGCCAGCGCCACGAGTCCTGACTCCGGTTCAGGCGCGTAGTCGATGTGCGGCATGCCCTGCGATGTCCAGAGGAGACATCCCTTGCCGAGAACCCATACGCTGTCTGGCCACTCGATCGGATCACGTCCTCTGCACCAGCCCATAAGTTGGGTTGCGAGCGTGTTGAGATTTACGCTATCGAAGGCGAAGATCATGCCAGCGGTCGGCCAGTGACTCCACGTCCGCCCATATGCCTCTACCCTGTACGTGAACGGAGGACGGGTCGGATAGTACGCGGTCTTCGGCAACGCGCGCACCTTGGCGATCTTCTGGCAAGCGTCGTGTAACTTGGCCGTGTCGAGCCTGGACTTCACCTCGATCATGCCGTATACGCACTCGTTCGGTACGACCCGGTGTCGATGTTCCGAGAAGAACGGAGGGGTGGCCGGATCGGCGATCAGAACGTCGCATTGGGGTGATATCTGCCCGTCCGCGGTGATGATCTCAGCGCTTCCGTACACGTCGACTGTTCGGGGTAAGTGTTCCCTCAAGAAGTCGGCAAGGTAGTCCTCCCGTACCGCGCCCTTGCTGCCCGCGTGGCCGCTAGCAATTGCTGACTTCTCGAATCGTGTGCGCAGCTCGTTGGCCGTTGCGTGCAGCAGGCCGGCGAGGCGGTTAGTGGAAGGCACAGCGCATAGTGTGGACCCGCAACGAGAATCGTCACAATCGACCGGATTCATCCGCATCGGAGGCATCTACGTCGGCATGAGCCGGACAGCTTCACGCAACCCGTCACCGATCGACCACCTGATCAACCATCCCGCAATCCTCCCTCAACCCTCCCATGACGCCTCAGCCATGTTGTTAAACGCTGTTATACGATATGGGTGTGTACGAGGACCTCTACGACGGAGTGCCGGTGATCGCTCTACCGGTCATCAAGGTTGACGTGCCTGATCCGAGGCACTTGCGGCGATCACTTCGTTATCCAAACGCGGTCGACATCGACCCGGTGGCGGCGATCGAGGCGGCCCTCGACCCGCGTGGTCTCATCGTGCGGGACCCCAAGTCCCGCACCGGCGAGGCGATCCGGATCGTCGGGTACTCCCCAACGGCCGCCCGGCTTCTGGTCGTTGTGCTGCTGCCCCACGAGCATCCTCCGCAAGGACTCTGGCACGTCGTCACCGCATGGCCGGCCGCCCGGCGATGGCGAGAGGCATACGCGGCCGAAGACGAGGAGTCGTAATGACCAACCCCGATCGAGAGCTACTCGACAGGATCGCCGCTGAGGCAGAGCATGCCGAGGCTACCCGCGACGTCGAGCTGCCCTACCGCCGTCGGACCGGTGGGACTAATCCCGTTTACGGATTACGGCTGCCCGCCGAGCGCATCGAGCAGCTCCGCCGCATCGCCGAGGTTCGTGGCGTCGAGCCCAGCGTGCTCGCCCGGCAATGGGTTATCGACCAGCTTGATACCGTCGAACAGGCTCGAGACCAAGCCCGGGAGCGATGGGAACGTGACTTGCGCGCTACCACCGACCACCTGCGCCAGTTACTCGACGAACGTCCCGGAGCATGATCGGTCCACTTGGTCAGCGGCGTTCGTCGTCGCTGAGGGCGGTGGTGAAGGCGACCTCGACGCAGTTCGGCTGGTCGGTGCTGCGGCTGCTCTTCCGCCAGTGGGCGGTACTCAGGTCCAGCGCAGCCACCCCGCACTCCTCCCGGTGCTCTTCCAGGCCAGCGCGGCTATCGGCTCAGCGGCGATCTGGGCGCCGGTTCTTCGGCGAACTCCAGGATCACGAAGTCTGTACATGCGTAAGGCCAGGCTCCCGGTATGCCCCAGGTCGCCTGACCTTGCGTCTCGCCCGGCACCCACGGTGCCCGGCTAAGTCTGATGCCGGCGGACTCACGCTGTCCGCGTCACTGCGGAGCGTCGGGGAGGGGGTGGCGCAAGGTGGGCTGGTTCTGGATCCATTTCTCCAGCAGCTGGGCGGAGAACCGGTCGGCCAGCAGGGTGCTGGCCTGGATGCCGAACACCACGTCGGCGGCGAGCTCTGGTTCGGCCGCCAGCAGGGGGGCGATGACACCGCGCCGGACGAGCTGCTCGTGCACGGCGTCGGCTTCGACGTGCTCGGCGTAGAACTCGATCGCCGCGGGTCCGCAGTGCAACCGGCGCATGGCGCGGACCAGCCGGTCCGAGCCGGGGGAGGAGGTCAGCTCCACGGCGGCGAACTGGCCGACCAGCGCGCCGCGCAGCCGGCGGTGCAGCCCGCACAGCGACATGAGGTTGACCTCGGCCAGGGTGGCGGCCGGTGCGGCGTCGAGGTAGGCGCCGTAGTGGGTGCAGAGCCCGAGCTCGGCCATCATCTCGGCGAACAGCCGGGAGTGCATGCGCTCCGGGTGGCCCGCGCCGTACTCGTCGTACTCGATGGTGACCAACGCCGCCTTGGCCGCGCCGGTCAGCCGGGGGATCACCCAGGCCTGCGGGTCGGCCTCCTTGAGGTGGTAGAGCGAGCGATGCGCGACGTACTCGCGCAGCTGCCAGAGCTGCCCGACGCGGCGCAGGTGGTGCGAGACACTCTCGGCGTCCACCGGCTCCACCAGCAGCGCGTCGACCTCGGCGGCGACGTCGCAGCCGCCCGGGACATCGGCCCGCAGCGCGGTGAGGAAGTACCGTTCCAGGTCCCGGCGGAGCCGGAGCAGTCCGGGGTCCCACTCCAGATCCTCGGCGACCCCGGCGAAACCCCGGTAGTGCAGCTCATAGCAGCAGTACAGGGCCAGCTGCAGATCTTCACCGTAGGGGTCGAGGTGTTCGATGGCCGCCGATCCGGCCTTAACGGCAAACGGCGTCCCCGGGGTGTCCCGCAGCATGTCGAGCTCCGGCAGCGTGCCGAGCCCCCGCAGCGTGCCGAGCCCCTGCAGCATGTTGAGCACAGTGGCCGACAGGGGACCACGCGGTGCCGGCAGGGCGGGTACCGGTGTGCTGGGCGCTGGGGTGCGGGGAGTCAGTGTGGCGGGTCTTGGGGCGGTGGCGCTGCTCGTCATTGCTGGGGATCCGATCCTCGGTCGCCGCCGCGGGCGGGATCGCTGCGCACCCGTTGCCGGTGGCTGGTATCGCAGATCGGGTAGCGGCGGCTGCGGCGACAGGTGCACAACGCGGTCACCGGGCGATCGGAGTTCACCCGGCGGCCGTCGGGCAGAACCACCTCGACGGGCCCGTACACCAGCACAGGCCCGTCCACGGTCAGGGTGACCCGGCGGCGGACCGGCTCAGCGGGCATGTCGGGCTCCGATGACGACCAGTTCCTCGTGGCGTTGGCCGGGCGCGACGAGTTCGCGGGCTTCGAGCATGGTGACGCGGGCGCGCATGACCGGGCCGAAGGGCACCGTGGCGCGGGCCAGGACCTCGGCCTCGAGGCCGGCGTCGGCGAGACGGCTGACGGTGGCCTCGTCGTCGCAGATGGTGGAATGGACGAGCAGCAACATGCCCTCCGGGGCGAGTCGGGGCGGTCCTTCCGTGCAGATGCGGTTCAGCACGGCACGTCCGTCGGGGCCGGCATCCCAGCAGCGGCTCATCCGGTGCCGGGGCAGTACGCCGGTGGCCGCGGGGACATAGGGGGGGTTGGCCATGATGAGATCGAAGTGCTGTCCTGCCACGGGGGCGAACAGGTCGCCGCAGTGCACGGTGATCGGTACTCGGTGCAGCCGGCTGTTGAGCCACGTGGCGATGACCGAGCGTCGCGACAGGTCGACGGCGGTGACGGTGGCCGCGCCCGCGCGCGCGGCGGCCAGGGCCAGTGCGCCGGCGCCGGTGCCGATGTCCAGGACCCGGCGGCCGGTCGCGTAACCGCCCGCGCACAGGACGTCGGTCAGCAATGACGTATCGTTCTCGGCCCGGTATACGCCGGGGGGACGCAGCAACATCACGCTCTCCTCCATACCCGGAATTAAACTCACCGAAACCTCCTCGTGACGCTACGCAATGAGAAGTAGGCTGTCGCGTCGCCGATCAATCCGAGCGTACGAACAGAAAAAGGCCGTACTGCCACACCGGGTCGATCCACTGCGCGCTGTGCTGGAAGCCCCGCGCGGCAACGTCGGCCACGAACTCGGGGCGGTGGAATTTGGCGGACAGGCCGACATTCAGTGAGTCACCGCGCCGCAGATCCAGCTCCATGTCCAGCTCCCGCAGCGCGACGCACTGGTCCTCGGTCGCGTAGAGGTGTCCTTCAACGGTGCTGGTGGCGCCGTCGTAGTGCGCTCGCGGGTAGAAATACTCCACAGTGAAATCGGCCCCGAATCGCCGGTTGAGATGGGTCAGGTAGTTGAGTCGAAACCGCGCGAAAGCCGACTGGTCGAGAGGATCGTTGTAACAGGTTTCGAATACCGGACCCGGCTTGTGCAGATCCACCGAGACCAGAAAGCCATCACCGGACCGCAGCGTGTCGGCGATCTCACCGAGCAGCGCGCCACGCTCCTCGGGTGTGGCGTTGCCCAGATTGCTGCCCAGGAAGGCCACCACCATCGGCTCGGGTTCGCCGTCCCGTAGCCAGGCCAGCCCCGCCTCATACCGCCCCCATAACCCCTGCACCCGCAGGCCGGGCAGTTCGGTGGTCAATTCGCGCGCGCTGGCCACCAGCATCTCGCGGCTGACGTCGATGGGGAGGTAGGTGGTGCTCCGGCGCTCGACGCAGGCCGCCAGCAGCACGCGGGTCTTCTTCGCGCTTCCGCTGCCCAGCTCCGCGATCCGCCCGCATCCGATCTTCTCGGCGATCTCCGCGGCATGGCGTTGCAACAATCCGTGCTCGACCCGGGTGAGGTAGTAGTCGGGTAGCTCGGTGATCAACTCGAACAGGTCCGACCCGAGCGCGTCGTAGCCGAAGTAGGAAGGCACCCGTGGCGGAGTTTCCCGCAGGCAGGCCAGGAGATCGGATCTGTCGTCCCAGAAGGCGGCCTCGTCGTCGACGGCCACGAGGTCGATCTCATCTTCGGAGATGATTCTCACCTTCCCACTGCGCTGTGGTCGGCCCCCCGGCGTAACGGCATTACCTCAGGTAGTCAAATTTCCACGCTCGGTACGCCGGCGACGAGGCGAACGGTGAACCCTTCGTCGGTCCGGCCGAGGGTCACGTGACTGCACAACTGATGGGCCAGCCACAAGCCCAGCCCGGCCGAGGAGGTATCGGGTGTGGGGAGCAGGCCGATGAAGGGACTGGTAGGCCCGTGGCCCTGGTCGGTGACCGTGGTCACGATCCGATCGGGAGCGGTCCAGGTGCGCAGCCGGACCGGCGCGCGGCCGTGGCAGATTCCGTTGGTGACGACCTCGCTCACCACGAGCACCAGGTCTTGGATCTCAGCCCGGTCGAGGCCAGTGGCGCGGGCCACATCCGACACGGCACGGCGGGCGACCACCGGGGTCGGATCGACCAGGTCGACGACCGGCGGTGCGGCCTCCAGCGGGTCACCCTCGGCGGCCGGTCGGCGGGCGAGGAACTCGGTCGGGTCCTCGAAACGGGCGTTGGTGAGGTGGCGCCCATCAGCGGTCGCGAGGTAGGGATGGGTGCGCACCACATCGTCGAGTACCTCGGCGGGGGTGATGCGGGTGTCGTAGGGGCACAGGCCCCACACCGGGAACTCGTCGTAGAGGTGGTTGACCGCCGCCTCGTAGCGGGCCCACCACTCCCAGGGCACGCCCCGGCCGGGATGGGGGACCTCGCCGACGACCCGGATCTGCCGCGCGCCGTGGGCGACGTGCTCGGCCAGCATTTCCCGAAAGGTCTTGATGGTGCTCGCCGGGCGGGCGTACTGGATCTCGCCGTCGAGGAACGCCAGGCCCGGCCGGTCCGCCGTCGCCGCCCGGACGAGCCGGGTGTTCGCCTCGCCCAGCGCCACCACGGCCGGTTCGCCTGCTTCGAGGGCCCCTTCGAGGAAGGGGACCACGATGGACAGGAATTCCTCGTCCGAGCCGTAGCACGCGGTCTCGTGGAAGTATCCACGGTGACCGGCCGCCGTGCCCATTCTCATGCAGATACCTCCACCTGTAGGGCCGTGCCAGCGAGCAGCTTCGCCATCCGGGCCATGATCGAAGAAGTGCTGCGCAACGCCCTCTTCCGGCCCTGCTCGCGGGCTTCACGATCCACCGCGAGCATCCTCCGGTGGTCGACGAACTCCGATTCTTGCCCATCGACGACCGGTTCGCAGGCTGACAGCGGTCCGTCACGTCGTCCTTTTCCGGAAGTGGAAGCGCTGGGCCTCGGGGTGGGGCAGCGGTACCGGTGGCCGCCACCATGGTCATACCCGCACACCGACGACGAGATCGAGCGGCCAGCACGGTCACGAGAGCGTCACGGCGAGCGGGTTGTGATGCAACCCAGTACGTCAGACGGGCAACTTCTCGAACTCGTCAGCACGCGACGATACCCGGGCAGGCTGGATTGGCTCTCTCTGCAACCAGTAAAGGCTCAGCAGGCGGGACAGGAAGGTGATGACATCGAGAGGTTCTCTGAACCACGTCCGAAAGGTCCAGTTCTACTGGGTATCGATGCCACCTCTCCGAACTTCCGAACCTCAAACAATTCCACGGCCTACTGGAGGCCAATGTCGTCATCGGGGATTGGAAAGCTGAATACAATAAAAGGCATCGACACTCCAGTTTGGGCTACCTCACACCCGACGAGTATGCTGCCGCTTGTCATCACGTTCACACGCTCTCATAACCATCTTCTGCGGCGCATGCGGCTCACGACTGATCTTCAGTCGCAACAAGGGCAACGGCGGTTACTATTTGTCTGCGTCAAGAAG
>JBOHHD010000395.1:0-2197 GCA_050700515.1 Pseudonocardiaceae bacterium | reverse complement strand
GGCCCTGGCCACCGGCGTGGAGCAGGCGGCGCAGATTCACCAGGCCCTGCTGCTGTTCGACCACTACCTGACCGTCACCAGCGTGCGGCCCGATCTGCCGGTACCGCCCGAGCCGCATGGTGTTCCCACGCTGCGCCACGGCATCGAGCTGCGCGATGTCTGGTTCCGCTACAGCGACGAGCATCCCTGGGTGCTGCATGGTGTCACCCTCACCATCCCCGCCGGGGGCGCCACGGCGCTGGTGGGACATAACGGGGCCGGCAAGTCAACGATCATCAAACTGCTGTGCCGGCTCTACGACCCGGACCGGGGCTCGATCCACTGGGACGGGGTGGACCTGCGCGAACTGGACCCCGACGAGCTGCGGGCCCGCATCGGGGTGGTGTTCCAGGACTACATGGATTACGACCTGACCGCTGGGGAGAACATCGCCCTGGGTGACCTGACCGCGCTCCACGACCGCCCGCGGCTACGCGACGCCGCCCGGCGAGCCGGCGCGCACGACACCGTCGCGGCGCTCCCCCACGGCTACGACACCATGCTCAGCCGGATCTTCACCGACAGCGCCGACCGGGACGATCCGGGTACCGGGGTGGTGCTCTCCGGCGGACAGTGGCAGCGGCTGGCTCTGGCCCGGGCCTTTCTGCGGGACCGGCGTGACCTGCTGATCCTCGACGAACCCAGCTCCGGGCTCGACGCCGAGGCCGAGCACGACGTGCACAGCAGACTGCGCGCGCACCGGGCCGGGCGAACCAGCGTGCTCATCTCCCACCGGCTCGGCGCGGTGCGCGACGCGGACCTGATCGCCGTGCTCGTCGATGGCCGGATCGCCGAGCTCGGTGACCACACCGAACTGATCGCCCTCGGCGGCACCTACGCCCGGTTTTACGGCCTGCAGAGCCGCGGCTACCAGGACCATCACCGCACGCCACTGGAAACGACACCCCGATGACCACTCTGGAGCTGAGCCTGCTGAGCATGCTCACCGCCCTCGCCATGGTGGTGGGGTGGCTACACCGCCGGCTGATCACGGTCACCGTCAGCGGCCACAGCATGACGCCAACCCTGCTACCCGGTGACCGGGTACTGGTGCGGCGTAGGCCGGTGCGTCAGGTAGGCCGTGCGGATCTCGTCGTCTTCGCCCGACCACGCACGGCAGCACCCGCCTGGATGATCAAGAGGGTATTGGCTGTCCCCGGAGATCCGGTGCCGAGGCGGGAGGTTCCGGTGCTGTGGGGGTACCTCGAAGCCCGGATACCCGCCAACCGGCTGGTGGTACTCGGCGACAACCCCGCCGACAGCTACGACTCGCGAGACTTCGGCTACCTCCGCGGCGAGAAGGTCCTCGGCGTGGTGGTCGCCCGGTTACGCAGCCGTACGTCGGAGTAGGGGACCTGGCAGAACCAGTCCGGGCAACAACCTGGAGGCGGGAGGCTGTGCGATCGTGCGGTAACACAGCGTGGAGAGCCGCGACGTAGTCAGTACGGCTTCGCTAGCTGTGGTGGCGTCGGTCGGTGGGTCCAGGGAGGGCACTGGGGGTGAGCAGTGGGATGTGTTCATTTCCTATGCCCACGAGGACGAGGCATGGGTGCGGGTGCTGGCCGAGAACCTGCACCGAGCTGGCCGGGATGTGTTCTTCGATCGGTGGGAGGTGGTCGGGGGCAGCCGGCTGTCGGAGCGGTTGCAGCAGGGGCTGGCCTCGTCGAATGTCGTGGTGCTGGTGGTGAGCCGGGCTGCGGTGGGCAAGTCGTGGTGGCAGGAGGAATTCGCCGCAGCCATGGCCGCAGCGGTGGCCGGTGTGCAACGGCTGATCCCGGTGGTGCTGGATGATGTTCCGTTGCCCCCGTTCGTCGCCGGTCGGGTGTGGGTGGATTTTCGCCACCTCGACGCCCCCGCGCAGTACGAGGCGCGCTTTGTGGACTTGCTGAAGGCAGTCCAGGGAGTCCCGCTCGGTGACCGGCCACAACGAGGTGAGGGCATCGTGGTGCCGCCGGGGGTGTACCGGCCGGAGGGGCCGAGAGCGGCCCGGTTGCGCATCGACCGGCAGCAGGTGGTGTTCAGCTGCGCGGATCAGGAATGGTCGCATGCACCACTGGGGGCGGACGGCGGGTTGCGGACGTTGGTGTGGGAGGTGGAAAGGGCGCGTTCCCGCCGCGATGACTCAGTGGTGCTGAAAGCGTCCGACACGGTGGGGGCG
>JBOHHD010000394.1:0-3092 GCA_050700515.1 Pseudonocardiaceae bacterium | reverse complement strand
GTGGCGAGCTGGGCGAAATTGTCCATTGAGCACCCCCTAGCGTGGCTGGCCCCGTCTACCGCCGCAACAAAAGCCACCGCAGCAGGATCGAAGCGGCCGAGAGCGAGCTGCGTACGACCTTCAACATACGGCAGCGCAGTTGCGAAGTGCTTCCACGGCCGCAGTTCGCCACGCGCCGCTTCGTAAGTGTCGCGGGCTCGGCGTAGCGCGCTGCGCGCCTCCCCCGCCAGACCGAGCAGTCCGAGCGCCCAAGCGCAGTCGTACTCCAACTTCGCGCGGATAAGCGGTGTTGGGGCAGTCGCGGCACCGAGCTGGAAGAATTTCAGCGCCTCATTAGGTACGTCGAACACCTCCATCCTCCCCAAGCTGTCCACACTGACGACGATCCTCAGCCGATCACCCGCAGCCCCGGCGCAGTTCATGCTCCGGACGTAGTGCTGGCGGGCCAGGTCGCAGAGCCCGGCGCCCGCAGCCGCACCTCCGGCGGCACTGTGCGCATCGGACACCGCGACCAACAACTGCTGCCGGATCGGCTCGCCCATAGTGGCGCCAAGCAATGCCTCGCTGGCCTGGGCGTGCGCGGTCAGTGCGTCGGTCACCGGGATGCCACCGAGATCACCGGCAAGCTGGCCGAGCCGCTCGGTGGTGGCCGCCACCCGCGCGACGTCGGTGAGCCCGACCCGGTCCGGCGCCGGGGTCGGGGTCGGGGCGGACTCGACGCGGATCGGGGCCGCACGGCTGAAGATGGGCGCGCCGAACAGCACGGTGGCGCCGTGGCGGAACAGGTTTGCGCCGCGCTCGCCCTCGGTCTGGGTATCGTCGGGCTCGGTCTCGGGCACCAGGCCCGGGGCGTAAGCCAGGCCCATCCAGCCGCGGGGCACGCCCAGCCCGTCCGCGATCCGTTCCAGCACTGTGACGGACAGCACCCGGCGCCCGGCCAGAATCGCCGACACTTCGGACTGCTTCTGCCCAGTGGCCTGTGCGATCCGGGCCTGGGTCACCCCCGCGGCGCACAGGAGGCGGTACACGGCAGTGACGTCGCGCTGGGCGAGCGCACTCCGCGCCACCGGACCGGTGAGCAAATCGGCCAGCTCAGCCATCGGCGCACCTTTCGAAAGTTGGTCACGACACGCTACCCCTATCGCGAATCGGGGCTGCACCAGTACTTTCGTCCGGTCAGACCACGATATTCGGAGGTTCGCATGTTCGACATCACCACGGCCCAGCCGCTCGCCACGTTCTGCCCTGGCTGCGGTGAGTGCGGTAGAACCGACTGCCCGAAGCTGTACATCGATGATTCCGCTTCGGCTGAGCAGCGGGTTGTGCTCACCGATGACTTCGGCTCTCAGGTGCGGATGAGTGCCGGCCAGTTCGCCGACATCGTGGCCCAGGCCAAGAGCGGCAAGCTGGACTCCATCGTTTAATCATCCGCACAGCTCCCCGAGCTCGACAGCAGAGCGGTATCCCAGCGTTGTGACCGCCCTGCTGTCGAGTTCAGGGCATTGGGCACGGTCGGCCGGGACGGGTCCCTGACGAATGCGCGCTCACACCAGCCGGTGGTCGGGGTAGCACCACCGCCAGCTCTCCCCCGGCTCGGCGGAGCGCATCACCGGATGGTCGCTGCGGAAGTAGTGGGCGGTGGCATGCCGGTACGGGCTGGAATCGCAACAGGCCACATGCCCGCAGCTCAGGCACATCCGCAGGTGCGCCCAGCCCGATTGGCCCATCCGCAAGCAATCCGCACAGCGGGTCAGATCTTCCGGTTCGGGAACCGAATCGGGCAGCTGCTCCACATGTTCGCAGGTCACCTTGAGTTACCTCCCGTTATTCAGGTGGGTACATCCTTACCTAATGACCGGTCTCTCGCTGATCCTGCTCGTCTTCGGTGCGCTCGCGGTGACGGCGCTGAGCCGCCGCTACGGGCTGCCCGCTCCGCTGGCGCTGGTCGTCGCCGGGCTGGGCGTCTCGATGATCCCGGGAGTCCCGGATTTCCGGCTCGACCCGGATGTGGTGCTCTTCGCGATCCTGCCGCCGCTGCTGTACTCCGCGGCGCTGGACAGCTCGTCGATCCGGATCCGGGCCAACATCCGGTCGATCACGCTGCTCGCCGTCGGGCTGGTGCTGTTCACCACCGCCTGCGTCGGACTGGTCGCCTGGTGGCTGGTGCCCGGCCTGCCGTTGCCCGCCGCTCTGGTGCTCGGCGCGGTGGTGGCCCCGCCGGACGCCGTCGCGGCGGTGGCGATCGGGCGGCGCCTGGGGTTGCCGCGCCGGATGATGACCGTGCTGGCGGGCGAGAGCCTGTTCAACGATGCGACGGCGCTGACGGCCGTACGAGTCGGCGTGGCGGCAACGCTGGGTGCCGGCTTCTCGGTGTGGACCGGGTTGGGGGAGCTGCTCCTGGCCGGGGTCGGCGGGGTGGTGCTGGGTGCGGTGCTCGGGCGGGTGGTGCACCAGGTGCGGCTGCGGCTGGGCGACGCGCGGCTGGAGAGCGCGCTGGGTCTGGTGGTGCCGTTCGCGGCCTACGCGCTGGCCGAAGAGATGCACCTGTCCGGGGTGTTGGCGGTGGTGATGACGGGGCTGTACCTGGGCCATCACGCCCCCGCGGCGGGCTACGCCACCCGGCTGCAGGACGGCGCGGTCTGGCGCGCGGCCGACACCGTGCTCGAAGCGTTCGTCTTCGCCCTGATCGGGCTGCAGCTGCCCACCGTGCTGGACAACGCGGCGGGCGAGCTCGGCCCGCTGCTGATCGCTGCCGCGGTGATACTCGTGACGGTGATCCTGGCCAGGGTGATGTGGGTGTTCCCGGCGATCTACCTGCCGCGGGTGCTGCTGCCCCGGCTGAGTGCCCGGGACCCGGCGCCGCGGTGGCAGGTGCCCGTGGTGATCTCCTGGTCCGGGATGCGGGGGGTGGTCACCCTCGCCGCGGCATTCTCGATCCCGGAGTTCACCGACTCCGGTGGCCCCTTCCCGGGCCGTGCCGAGATCATTTTCCTGGCGTTCTGCGTCACCATCGGCACCCTGCTGCTGCACGGCCTCACGCTGCCCTGGGTGATCCGCCGTCTCGGGGTGCAGGGGACCGAGTCCTACGACGA
>JBOHHD010000393.1:0-5472 GCA_050700515.1 Pseudonocardiaceae bacterium | reverse complement strand
CCCGTGCCCACCACTGTCATGGTGGCCAGCACGGTGTCGTGCAGCCGGCGCTGCTGGTCCAGTTCGTCGGCGCGCACCCCCGCGCGCACCGCCGTGTCGATGTACGCACTCGTCTGACCGGCCACCGCGCGATCGGCGGCCCGCCCGGCTCGGCGCAGCACCTGGATCATGCAGGCAGTGACAATTCCTTGCATGACAAGGATGAACGGCATCACGGTGACGGCAGGCATACCCAGCCAGTAGCACCCGGTCACCACACCCGCGACCGGTAGGCCGTGCTGGGGCCGCAAGCCGATTTGGGCGATGTACACCCCCGTGCTCGCGACCATGGCCACCCAGTCGCTCCCATCGGCCCCGGCCGGCAGATCCGGGGGCAGCAGTTGGCCGCTCATCGTGCAGATCAGCGCGACGACCATTGCGTCGACCATGACCAATGACCTGCGCAGGCCCTCGCGCAACGCGAGCATGGCGAAGATGCCCGACCACAGTGACAGCGCAATGATGACCAGCACGAGCAAGGTCGGCACCTCAGGAACCGTCCTACCGGTCACCGCCACAACGCTGCCGACGACCGTGCTGCCCACCCGCAATACGACAGCGAAACGGGCCCGGGCACGGTCCAGCGCAAGCTGGGCAGGGCCGGGCGCATGGTCATGCTTTGAGGCTTTCGAGCCCGATGCTGCACGCACGGCCATCCTCTGTGACCAACCACTGTCGGTAGTTAGTATCGCGGAAGTAAATCATGTCCCCAATGCCCCTGCGGGGCGGCCAGGATGACTACCCCGAGTTATCGTTGACGCTGCAAGATCCTGAGATGTCGGTCGTGCGTTCGTCCGTGTTCCCCGAACGGGTGTCGTGCGTGCTCGGCATGCGCTGGATACCGTACGGGCCGTAGGCCGCCGGGGATGATTTGCAGGGGAATGACCATTTTCGGTCGTGCATTGGAGGGGTCGGCCGAAAATGCCCGTTAAATTGCCCATCCTGAGGGTGATTCCGCTGTTTCTCCTGATCCTGGGTATAGGTACGTGACGCCACCGCTAACCGCTCGCCCCGTAATCGCCCGGTGAGCCCTGCCGTTTACCGACCTGGCATCCCGGTTCGCTGCGGCGGGGCGCGGGGCAGGCGGGTCGAACGTCCGTTCTACAGTTTGGGTGTGCGGCAGCTGTCGTTGTTCTCCGACCAGGCCAAGGAGGCCAGTCCAGCAGATCTGGCTGGTCTGCTGTGCGCCCAGGGTCAGGTGCACGGTTTTGGACGAGGGACCGCCGCCCGCGTGTCGATCGTGGTCGCCGACCGGTGGCGGGCCGTCGAGATCCTGCAAGCGTGCCAACAGCGTGCGCTGCCCGTCGATCGCGGCCGTACCGAGGAAAACCATTACTGGGTCCGTACCGCATTCCTGGCCGGCCTGCTGCCGTTGGCCACCGCATGGACCCGGGGAGCGGTGAAGGCGGTTCCCAGTGGCTGGCAGCTCGACGGGGCCGCGCTGCGGCTGTGGGTCGTGGCCGCGGGAATTCCGGAAGGCCGCGGTTACCTGCTCGGTTTGGATCCGCATGCACCGGGTACTCAAACTCCATTGGTCGCGGCACTGGCGGCGGTGGGCCTGGCGGCGACCCCGCTCGGTACCCGGTCGGGGCAGCCCAGCCTACGAATTTCGGGGCGGCGACGGCTCGCCCGGCTCGCCGAAATGGTGGGAGACGCCCCGCGCACTACTCCAACCGGGCAGTGGCCGAGTTGATTGACCCGCGTGGCGTACCACAAGATGGGGTCTCCAGGGGTGGGTTGTGCGACCCTGACCTGATCTCCGCGGCCCAGGTCCACGCATGGTTGTGCACACTGGCAGGCGGGGAGTCGTGGTATTCAGGGGCCGAAACCAAGGTAGGTCAAGCGTGGCAGGGTCGAAGACGACGGCAGGTCCGGGTAGCAAGCCCGGCGGTCGCAACCGCGGTAGCGCCACGGCCGGCGGGGAGTCCAACGGTGTCCAGGCAGGTGGCGACAGCCGCCGTCTGGTGATCGTTGAATCGCCCACCAAAGCCCGTAAGATCGCCTCCTATCTGGGGGCGAACTACGTGGTCGAGTCCTCCCGGGGGCACATCCGTGACCTGCCGAGGGGCGCAGCCGATGTGCCCGCCAAGTACAAAGGGGAGCCGTGGGCGCGACTCGGCGTGGACGTCGAACACGCCTTCGAGCCGCTCTACATCGTCAGCCCGGACAAGAAATCCACCGTCTCGGAGCTCAAGGCTGCGCTCAAGGGCGTCGACGAGCTCTATCTCGCCACCGATGGTGACCGCGAGGGCGAGGCCATCGCCTGGCACCTGCTGGAGACCCTCAAGCCCACGGTGCCTGTCCGCAGGATGGTCTTCCACGAGATCACCGCCTCGGCCATCCGCGCGGCGGCGGAAAACCCCCGTGACCTGGACCAGGATCTGGTGGACGCGCAGGAGACCCGGCGCATCCTGGACCGGCTCTACGGCTACGAGGTTTCCCCGGTGCTGTGGAAGAAGGTGATGCCCAAGCTCTCCGCCGGACGGGTGCAGTCGGTCGCCACCCGCATCATCGTCCGGCGCGAACGGGAGCGGATGGTCTTCGTTCCCGCGTCGTTCTGGGATCTGTCCGCCACCTTGGACGCCGGGGCCGGCACCACCCCGCCGACGTTCGGTGCGCGCCTGGTCGGCGTCGACGGCAAGCGGGTCGCCACCGGGCGCGATTTCGGCCCCGATGGGCAGCCCAAACGCGCAGACGCCGAGCTGTTGATTCTCGACGGGGCGTATGCGGGACGTCTCGCCGAGGTGCTGGCCGACGCCCGGCTGAGCGTCTCCAGCGTCGAGGAGAAGCCCTACACCCGGCGGCCCTATGCGCCGTTCATGACCTCGACGCTGCAACAGGAGGCCAGCCGCAAGCTGCGGTTCTCGGCCGAGCGGACGATGCGCACCGCGCAGCGGCTCTACGAGAACGGCTACATCACCTATATGCGTACCGACTCCACAACGCTGTCCGAGACGGCGATCACGGCTGCCCGCGCGCAGGCCCGGGAGCTCTACGGGGAGCGCTATCTGCACGAGGGGCCGCGGCAGTACACCCGCAAGGTCAAGAACGCCCAGGAGGCGCACGAGGCCATCCGGCCCGCCGGGGAGAGTTTCCAGACCCCGGGTGCGCTGGCGAGTGCGCTGGACTCCGATGAGCTCCGGCTCTACGAGCTGATCTGGCAGCGCACCGTCGCCTCACAGATGGCCGATGCCCGCGGCACCACGCTCAGCGTGCGGATCACCGGCACCGCGGCGACCGGCGAGGAGTGCACCTTCGCCTCGTCCGGTCGCACCATCACGTTTCCGGGGTTCCTCAAGGCATATGTGGAGACCGTCGACGAGCAGGCCGGGGGCGAGGCCGACGACGCCGAGCGCAGGCTCCCGCAGCTGACCGAGGGCCAGCCGATCACCGCCACGGAACTGGTGCCGGAGGGGCACTCCACCACCCCACCACCGCGCTACACCGAGGCGAGTCTGGTCAAGGCGCTGGAGGAGCTGGGTATCGGGCGTCCCTCCACCTATGCGTCGATCATCAACACCATCCAGGACCGCGGATACGTGTGGAAGCGCGGCTCCGCGTTGGTGCCATCCTGGGTGGCCTTCGCGGTCGTCGGGCTGATGGAGCAGCACTTCGGGTGCCTGGTGGACTACGACTTCACCGCCGCGATGGAGGACGAGCTGGACTCCATCGCCTCCGGTGCGCAAGGACGTACCGACTGGTTGACCAGCTTCTACTTCGGCTCGGACCAGGGCAGCGCCGAGTCGGTGGCCCGGCTCGGGGGACTGAAGAAGCTGGTCGGAATGAACCTGGAGGAGATCGACGCGCGCGAGGTCAACTCCATCCGGTTGTTCACCGACGATGCCGGGCGCGACGTGGTCGTCCGGGTGGGTCGTTACGGTCCCTATCTGGAAAGGCGCGACACCGATGAGGGAGAGTCCCAGCGCGCCAACCTGCCCGATGACCTGCCGCCCGACGAGCTCACCAGCGAGATCGCCGAGAAGCTCTTCGCCACTCCGATGGAGGGCCGTTCGCTGGGCACCGATCCGGCTACCGGCCACGAGATCATCGCCAAGGAGGGCCGCTACGGGCCCTACGTCACCGAGGTACTGACCGAGGACGGCACGGAGGGCAGCGCGGCCAAGAAGGCCAAGTCCAAGCCGCGGACCGGCTCGCTGCTCAAGTCCATGGACCTGGCCACGGTGACCCTCGACGACGCGTTGCGCCTGCTTTCGCTGCCCCGGGTGGTGGGCACCGACCCGGAGAACGGGCAGGAGATCACCGCGCAGAACGGACGTTACGGACCGTATCTGAAGAGAGGCACGGACTCGCGATCCCTGGCCGACGAGGAGCAGATCTTCACGATCAGCCTCGACGCGGCGCTGAAGATCTACGCCGAACCCAAGCGCCGGGGCAGGCAGGCCGCGGCCAAACCACCGCTGCGTGAGCTGGGCGTCGACCCGGTTTCGGGAAAGCCGATGACGGTCAAGGACGGCCGGTTCGGGCCCTATGTCACCGATGGCGAGGTCAATGCCTCACTGCGCAAGAGCGATGATGTCGAGACGCTCACCGACGAGCGTGCCGTCGAACTGCTCGCGGAGAAACGCGCCAAGGGCCCCGCTCCCAAACGCACCAGCAAGCGCCGGACCACGGCCTCTGCCTGAGAGGTGCTCCGGTTTGCTACGGTTCTGCCCGGCGGGGGTCTGACGTCAGGGGATAGGTGATGGCGAGCGAATCGGAGTTCATGTCGAGTGCGCTGTTCGGCGCCGACGGCACTGAGCTGCCCGACCCGTTGCCGGTGTTCTTCGACTCCTTGACCGGCCCGGAGCAGAGCGCCTGGTGGGACACTTCGGAGCTGCCCTCGATCCCGGTAACGGATGCCTCGGATCAAATTCGAATCATCGGTGTGCTGCCGGCTGAGGACCTCTGAGGATTACGGTGCATGCCCCGTCGCACCTGTGGTCCACCACCGATTGGCTACCTTGAGCAGCGTGGATCACCCGTTCGAGCATGCCGTGGCACAACCTGCTGCCGGGCGGGTGCGCGAGGTGCTGGCCATCCCCGCGTTCCGGCGGCTGTGGGGGGTCACCGCGCTCACCGCCACCGGGGATTGGCTGTCCCTGCTGGCGCTTTCCGCGCTGGCCACCCAGCTCACCACCGGCTATCAAGCGCAGAGCTTCGCTCTCGGCGGGGTGGTCGCCACCAAGCTACTGCCCGCCATGGTGTTCGCCCCGCTGGCCGGAGCGCTGGCCGACAAGCTGGACCGCAGGCACGTCATGGTGATCTGCGACGTGGTGCGCGCCGGGCTGTTCCTGTCCATCCCGCTGGTCGGTGAACTGGCCTGGCTGTTCGTCGCGACCTTCCTCATCGAGGTCTGCGCGCTGTTCTGGATCCCGGCCAAGGACGCCTCCGTCCCCAACCTGTTGCGCCGCCCCGACCAGGTCGAGACCGCCA
>JBOHHD010000392.1:0-4921 GCA_050700515.1 Pseudonocardiaceae bacterium | reverse complement strand
CGGGGTGCACGGTGAACAGCCAGTCCGGCTCGTCGGGGCGGCCCTGCTCAACCCACCAGGCGTGGGCGGCAATGCCAGCGAGTTCGAGGTGTTCATTGTGCCGGTTGGGTGCTGGCTGAGTGGTGTTTGAGGGTGCGGGTGAGTACCGCTTCGACGGTGCGGAGTGCGGCTGAGAGGTCGGCTTGCAGTTGTGCGGAGATGGCGCCGCTTCCCAGCGCACAGGCGTTCACCGTCTCGGTGAGCTGGTGGGCTTGGTGGTCGGTCAGCACGCTGGCACAGCCGTCGTGGCTGAGGAGGTCGCGTGCGGTGTATCCATCGCGGGTTGTGGTGGCGCGGTACACGAGGTCGGCGGCGATGCGCCGTGCGGTGTGGTGCTCGATGTCGCCGATGGCGTCGATGATGGACAGGCCCAGGCGGTTGTGGAAGACCACCAGGCCAGGGCTGATGTCGAGGTGCCGGTAGCGGTCCAGCAGGGTGGCGATTTCGGGGTCGGTCAGCTGGGCGGTGTGCTGGCGGCACAGCGCGGTCAGGCATGCGGTGACGGTGTTCTCCCACGGCTCGCCCGGGAGGGTGTCGGAGAGCAGGGCCAGGGCGCCGCAGGTGTCCCCGGTTGTGGCATGGGCGAGGACGGCGACCTGACGGCCGTCGAAGATACGGCGACCGATGCCCTTGTGCCGGTGTAGCTGGGTGTACGCCTGATTCCAGCGGCCCGCGCTGGCTAGCGCGCGGGCTCCGGTGGCCAGCAGCACCGCCCAAAGCCACCGTCGTACTTCCTGGTGTGCGTCGGGCGAGACAGTGAGCGTGGCTGCGGGCAGTGGAATGCCGTCGACGGTGGTGTCGGCGCGGGAGGCGACAGCGGTGTAGAGCGTGTCGAGGACGGTGAAGGCATGCTCGCCGTTGTCGTCGCGGATGTGCAGGCGGGCGAGGTTAACGAGAGGTTCAAGGGCGCGGATGGCGGCCAGCGCGCCCAGCGGGCGAGCGCGCAGATACGCCATCGCGTGCTGGTGGCAGCACTGGCGGGCCAGGTCGGGCAGGCCGACGTCGGATGCTAGGAGTGCGGCCAGGTTGTGCACGGCCGACGCCGCTGCCATGTCGCTGTCCCGCTCGGCCGCATAGGCGCGCTCTCCCAGGTCCACCACGCGCTGGTGTAAGGGTGTGCACATCGGGCGGGGTCGGGCCATGAGGGGGAAGCGGCGGGCTATCGGCCCGATGGGGTCCATGTGAGGTCATTCCCACGTGACGGTGAGGGAGTGGTGGGGGCGGGGCAAGATGAATCGGCCTTGGTTGGGATCAGCGGCCGGAGGTGTGTCGGGGATGGCGATACGGACCCTGCGGGTGCGGAAGCCGGTGTCCCAGGCGGTGATCTCTTGCCCGACGTGCTCGGCGAGGTGCACTCCGGTGGGGCCGTGGCCAATGACGCCGACCTCGTACCGTTTTTCGCCGTCGGGGGTGGGCTGGGCACGGCGGATGGTGAGGTAGGCCAGGCTGCCATCGTCGGTAGTGGTGGCCATAGCAACTGTGGGAAACATCGGTGAGACCAGGCCGCTGTCCTTGGCGGCGGACTCGACGTTCATCCGCATGAGTGGGTTGGCCAGGCGGCAGGCCAGCCACAGGTCCAGCCATTCGAACGATATCCCCGGCGCGAACAGCACACCGGTCCACACCGGATAGCCAGGCGTGTCCAGGACCCCGGCGAGGGTGCAGGGGTTGGCGGCGTCGTTGTCCTGATGGGCCTGCAAGCTCACCGCACCGTCTGCGGTGAGATCGATGATCCGGCGGGCGTCGTCGGCGATGCCACGCAGCGGCATGAACACCGTCATCTCGCTGCCGGGGCTGCTCCAGCCGTTCTGGTCGCGCTCGAAGATGACGCTGCGGCAGGCGGCCCCAGCCAGGCGCAGCGGGACGACCAAGCGCCCGTGCGGGGTGAGTTGATCCAGCCACGCCGAAGGTGTCTCGAAGGCGCCGACGGTGGCGATGACGCGATCGTAGGGGGCCGCTTGAGAGTGACCGAGCGCTCCGTCGCCGAGGACGGCGTCCACGTTCGTGACCGCAGCGGCATCGAGGTGATCTCGGGCGCTGTCAATCAGGTCCTGGTCGATGTCAATGGTGGTCACGTGACCGGCCGCACCGACGATGGCGGCCATCAATGCGGCGTTGTAGCCGGTGCCTGCGCCCAGTTCCAGCACACGCTGACCAGGTTCGAGTTGGAGTTGTTCCAGCATCATCGCGACCATCGACGGCTGGGAAGCAGCACTGATGCAGGCACCCCCGCTGTCGTCGTGCTTGGTGTAGACGGCTTCGTTGGCGTACGCCTCCTGAAGGGAGACGCCGGGCAGGAACAGGTGTCGGGGCACATTACGCAGGGCTGCGTCCACAGCGAGGGTATGGACGATGTTCCGGTCACGCAGGAGATCGGCCAGCTTGGTGCGCAGGTCGCTGGCGGGGGTGTCGCTGACGGTGGCGGTCATGTCGTGGGTCCTTCGTGGTGTCGGGTGGGGTGGCCGGAGGAATCCGTCCGTTCGACGGTGTGGAAGACGGTGTCCACGGCCAGCGCTGCCAGGGTGGACTGATCGGTTGTGGGCAGGCCGACGCGGTTGGCATGAAAGATGAAGTGGTGGGCCAGGACGGCGCGCAAGCCGCGCTCCAGCCGCCCGGAGCGGGTGAGGTCGGCGAGGGCATGACCGGCGGTTTCGAAGGCGGCCACCCAGGGTTCGGGCAGCAGGCCGGGCACGCTGCGGGGGTTGACGGTTATCAGCCGCTGTATCGCCTGGGCCAGCCTGGCAGACTGCTCGGTGGCCAGAACGTAGGCGTGGGCGGTGGGACGCAGGTCGAGGACTTTCGTCCAGACATCCCCTTGCTCGTATCGGTCCAGGCCAGCGGCTCGCAGCAAAGCGCTGAAGAGCAGGACCGTGGTCTCACGCTGTCCCAGGACCGGGCTGTGCTCGGCGGTGCTGGTCAGAAGATGCCGACTGTCGTGGTGGAACAGGTCGTGAGCGATTCTCATGGCGGCCGGGCCGCCGAATACGACGGTTTCGGGCTCGTAGATACCCCGTGTCCAGTCTGTGATGTAGCCGTCGGCGATCAGCTTGGCCAGCAGATCATCGATCACCGTCGTCCCGTGGTTTTCTGGCTGGTAGCGAAGCCGCCACCCGGGTGCCTTGCGGATGTACCACCAGGTATGTAGGAGATCGGCGTCTTGAGCCTTGTTGAGGGCGGGCGCGAGGTGGCAGGCGGCGATGTGTGCGGCCGAGGTGGGGTCGGCGAATTCGATCATGTACTGGTGCCAGTCGGTGTCGGGCGGCATCAGACTCGAACTTCCTCTCCGCTGGTTTGGTCGGTGGCAAGATCAGGCGATCAACAGGCACATGTCCCAGCCCGTTGCGGGCGGCACCCCGGTGACCAGAGCGAGGGAGGCCAGGGCCACTCCGGTGATGCCCTCCAGCAGGCCGGGTCCTGTCTCAACTGGGGCCGACTGGGCAGTGGCCAGCAGCTCCGCTGACAGTTCTCGCAGCCTTGTCGCGGCGGGCGGTGCGGCGTCGGCCGCCGCGCGAGCCGCGATGTGGGCCAGTCCGGCGTGTCCATGGCACAGCGACGCATCAGTGGTCGTGGCACGCTGGACCGGGTCGGTGAGGGCTTGGACGAGGGCGTGCTCGGCGATGCGGCGTCGGTCGGCGTTGTTGATGGCCAGAGCGGCGAGTTGCTGGGCGCGGGCCAGGCCGACGGTGCCGTAGCACCAAGACGGCCGCCGCCCGGTCCCGCTGTGTGATTTGGGGTAACCGATGTCCTGCTCGGCTCGTCGGACCAGGTAGGGCCAGATAGGTCCGGTGCCGCTGTCGGTGCGCCAGAAGTCCAACCAGCCGCAGATGGCCTCGATGGCCTCAGGCTGTCCCGGCACGGCGACTCCGCGCCGGGTAGCGAGCGCGAGCAGCGCAAGGGGTCCGCCGATCCCGTGTGCCATGCCCGCGTTGCCATGTCCGCCGGGGAACTCGCTAGGGTCTGGACGGCCTGTGGGTCCAGTGAGCGTCCACCAGCCCGGCAGCGTTTTCCCCTCAACGCGGATGGGCTTAGCCAGGTCTACCAGGTATCCCAGGACCGCCCGTACGGCGTCGCCCACCGGGTCACGGCGCAGCAGGTATGCCCCGATGCCGGCTAGGCCACGGATGGTGTCGAACTCCGCCAGCACCGACAGATGCCCTGCGGTGCTGCGGGCGTGGGCGGCCCCGACGCGGTGGCGGGCATCTGCGGCAATCCTCGTGTCCAGAACCTGAAGGGCGCCCCGGTAGGCGCCGGGGTGCACGGCGGCGGCGCCTGCCAGGGCAAAGGCAAGGGCGGGTGCTCCGTAGAACAGTCCCGTGCTGGCACCGGTGGTGACCGGGGAGCGGGCGGCGACCATTAGCCAGTCGTGGACGCGCTGCCAGGGCCGCAGCCCGGCAGCGGCCAGCTCGGTGTGCAGCATGGAGATCCCGGGGACGCCGTGCGCAAGAGACTGCGGCCACCACGCTTGGTCGGCGGGCAGATGAGGAGCGGTGGGTTGCGCGAGGCGGTCAGCGGCGTCAAGGACCTGCTCGGGGTTCACCAGCGGCCTTCCGTACGGGCGACGTGGGCCAACGCTGCGGCTCTTGCCAGATACAGGCACACCGCTTTCTCCCCAGGATCGATTCCACAGGCGCGGAGGAAGTGCGTGTGTAGCAGGGAGCCTAGGACGTCGTCCGGCTCAACGCCGGGGATGTGCGGGCCAGGCAGATGAGCGCGGTAGGCGGCCAGCGCCGTAGACCGTTCAGCCCAGGCGTTTACGACTGACGTACCTCCTGGTATCCGATGCAGGGCGTGGAAGTCGTCGCGGGGGTTGGCCAGGAGTATGGCCTCGGCGAACACCGGCCGTGGGACCACCTCCGGGGCGGTCGCTGGGACGTGGCTGATC